>DATFGJ010000425.1:0-6483 GCA_035249585.1 Lacipirellulaceae bacterium | reverse complement strand
CCATCAGTCAAATCCACGCCCACCACACGCGGCTCACCGCACGGCTGCTTGAGGGACTCCGCGACGTACCTGGATTAACAATCCACGGCCCGCAATCAACCGCCAACCGCAGCAGCGTGGTAAGCATAACGGTCGATGGCTACGACCCACAGGAGCTGGCCGCGATGCTCGACGCGTCGCAGCGCATCCAATGCCGCGCGGGCCTGCACTGTGCTCCACGAATGCACGAAGCCCTAGGCACAACCGCCGGCGGTGGCACGCTGCGCCTCAGCCCGGGTTACACTACGAGCCTCGAAGAGATCGATTCCGTCGTCACCGCGCTTCAAGAAATTGCCTCGATTTCCGTGAAGTAAGGAACGTGGAAGTTAACCACAAAGACACGAAGGACACGAAGAGTCGGATTGGTCAATGAAATACTTTGTGTCCTTAGTGCTCTTCGTGCCTTCGTGTTTAAAAATAGAATGAGCGACGAACCGGTAGCTCTAACCAATGAACCACGAAGGCACGAAGGACACAAAGACCAAGGCTGCTGAATTCGACGAGCTACCTGCTCGCACTGAACAAATAGCCAGAGAAATCGTCGATGCGGCGATAAAGATTCATAGAGCGCTAGGGCCGGGTCTACTTGAGTCGGTTTATGAGATTTGTCTCTGCCATGAACTAGCTAAGCGAAACATTCCTTTTCGGAGACAACTCGCGCTCCCGGTCGTGTACGAAGAAATCCGGCTAGAAACGGGATTCAGATTAGATGTCCTAGCCGATGATTGTGTTGTCGTCGAAGTTAAGGCAGTTGAAACAATTACTCCTCTTTATGAAGCCCAATTGCTTACACACCTTAAGCTCTCGGGAAAGCGACTTGGTTTCTTATTGAATTTTAATGTCCCAGTAATGAAACAAGGAATTAAGCGCTTCGTCGTCTAAATTCCGTAACGACTTTGTGTCCTTTGTGCCCTTCGTGCCTTCGTGTTTAAAAATCGAATGAGCAACAAATCAACCGCCCCCTGGTACAAGGACGGCCTGCGCTTCCAGTGCACCGGCTGCGGCGACTGCTGCACCGGTGCGCCCGGCTACGTGTGGGTCAACAAGGAAGAGATCGCAGCGCTCGCTGCGTTAGTTGGTGTGGACGTTGCGACGTTTGAATCACGATACGTGCGCGAAGTAGGCGTGCGCAAGAGCCTCAAGGAGCACCGCAACGGCGATTGTGTGTTCTTCGATGGCGAGACGCGCAAGTGCCGAGTGTACTCAGCCCGCCCGCGCCAATGCCGCACCTGGCCGTTCTGGGAATCCAACCTGCGTACGCCGGAAGCCTGGGCGCACACATGCGAGGTTTGCCCCGGAAGCGGCACGGGGCCGCTGGTTCAGCTCGAGCAGATCGAAACCCAAAAGGCCGCCATTCGCATCTGAGCGACGAAACCAACTTTGGCAATATCCGATGACTGGCTCAAGTTTGACGGTTAGGCAGGACGATCATAGCCGCGGCCAGCCATTGTGCGGCCTTGACTCGTCGGCGATTCTAGCCATAAGTTGTTTTCACGATTAAGTTTATGGCATGATTCGCCGCCGTAGGCAAGGCCGGCGTTGAGCGGGTCACCGTTAAGTTCTTTGACAATCAGAGTTTAGCGAACCGTTCGCGAGTTGACCGACCTGTGGATCGATTTCATTCGAAATCTCCGCTGGCATCGGAGCAAGCGACCGCGCTCGTCTCGGCAATCTTGACACTAGTACTTGGCACAATTACACTTGGGTCATGAGAAGCACCGCCCTCTGCGGTGTCGTTTTGGGCCATTCGGCCGATCTCATAGGGGATTCAAAACGTGACCAAGAAAGAGATCGTCAAGACCATTTCCGAGGAGATCGGGCTTACTCAGCTCAAGACGAAGGAGATCGTTCAAAAGACATTCGATGCCATCGTGGAGACGCTGGTGGAAGACCACCGCATCGAGCTACGAAACTTTGGCGTTTTCGAGGTAAAACGGCGTGCCGCTCGCAAGGCACGCAACCCTCGCACCGGCGATAAAGTCTTTGTGCCAGAGAAGTTCGTGGTCACGTTCAAGCCCGGCAAGGAGATGGAAGAACGAGTCCGGGAAATGGAGCGCCGCGCCGCCGAACAGGCTGGTTTTGTGGCATCCAACGGCTCGGCGGGTGCCGAAACTCCTTCCACGCCAACGGTTTAGCATGGCGCGCCGCATTCGGGCCTCGGCGTTTTTTGCAAGCATCGCTCCAATGATGCCGTAAAGCCGAAATGCCCTCGGCGCATTAGGTGGTTCCCGTTATTCTTCCACCGCTTTTCCAGAAACTTATCGCACTGTCGCAGCGCTACCGACCCACGCCTGCGCCCCGACTCTTCGTAGGATCGAATTCAAGCAATTGGTGCCGCTCGCAGTGGCCGCGTTGAGTTATTCAACCTAGGCTCGCTGGCTTGTGGCGTGGAATCTTATCAATGCTGGCGATGATGCCGCGCGCCCGTTGGCGAAATGAAATGCTCATGGAGGAGTGGCGAGAATGCGAACTTTCCTGTTGGCAATCGTAACGGCAGCGTGGCTGGCCGCCAGTACGGGCTGCCTCATTCCGATGTACTCAGCGGATCCGGCCCGCCGCGCGCAGCAGCTTATTTTCACGTCGGAAGATTTGCGCACATTTCTCGACGAATGGGAGCGCATCTGGTTCCTCGACATGCCCAGCCACATGAAGCCGTTGCGAACTCACGGCGGCGTGATTTGATTTCGCACCGTCCGACGGAGTTCAAGCTGCTCGCTTGATCGCGACACACCTTTTTGCTCGCGCGCTCGTCACTTGTTATATTCGTCGCAATGGCGACGACGACCTCGAACATTGACCTCTCGGTGCAGCTCGGCCGGCTGCGCTTGCCGAATCCGATTCTCGTCGCCTCGGGCACATTTGGCTACGCCCGAGAGATGGAAGGTCTCGTCGAAATTCGCCGCCTGGGCGGCATTTTGCCGAAGACGATCACCCAAGAACCGCGCGCCGGAAATGCTCCCTGGCGAACGATTGAAACGCCGGCCGGCATGCTCAACTCGATCGGCCTGGATAACGACGGCATCGAGGCCTTCATCGCGCATCATTTACCGTACCTGGCCGCACTGGGCGTGCCGATCCTCGTCAGCATCGCCGGCCGGAATCACGACGAGTTTGTGCGGATGACCGCGCGGCTGGCTGGGCTCGCGGGCATCGCGGCGATCGAGCTCAACATTTCCTGCCCGAATGTTTCGGGCGGCGTCGATTTTGGGACGGATGCCGGAATGTGTGAGCGGTTGGTGGCGGATTGTCGCCGCGCCACCGATTCGCCCATCATCGCCAAGCTGACGCCAAACGTGACCAGCATTCCACGGATAGCCCAAGCAGCAGCGGCCGGCGGCGCTGACGCGATTTCGCTCATCAACACCTGCCTCGGCATGGCGATTAATTGGAGGCGCCGGCGGCCAATGCTCGGCAACGTCATGGGCGGACTCAGCGGGCCGGCCATCAAGCCGATCGCCCTGCGGGCTGTCTACCAGGCGGCTCAGGCCGTAGAAACGCCAATCATCGGCATCGGCGGCATCGCCACCATTGACGACGTGATGGAGTTTCTCGTGGCCGGCGCAACGGCGGTTCAACTCGGCACCGTGAACTTCTACAATCCAAGGGCCTCGATGGAAGTGCTCGACGCGCTGCCGGCTGCCTTGGCTGAAGCTGGCGCTAATCAAGTGGCGGACATCGTTGGGACTTTGACAATTCAGAAATAAGAGCATGCAGGATGGCGGATGCGGGGGGCGGGGAAAAGTCATCCGCAAATTATCCATCCCTGCATCCCGCATTCTGCATCCTGCATCCTCATAAAACATGCGTGTACTGAGCGGCATTCAACCGACCGGCCCCATCCATTGGGGCAACTATTTCGGAGCTATCCGGCAGTACATCGCGCTGCAGGAGAATGAGCAGGCGTATTACTTCATCGCCAATCTGCACGCGCTGACGACTGTTCGCGATCCCGAAAAACTGCGGCAGTGGACGTTTGATGTCGCGCTCGACCTCGTCGCGCTCGGCCTCGATCCGAACAAGGCCACGCTGTTCGTACAGTCCGACGTGCCTGAAGTCAGCGAGCTGTGTTGGCTGTTGCTCACTGGCACGCCCATGGGCTTGTTGGAGCGCTGCGTTGCGTACAAGGATAAGGTGGCCAAAGGCCTCTCGGCCGACGCCGGGTTGTTCACTTATCCGGTGCTTCAAGCGGCAGACATCCTCGCCTACGACAGCGACACGGTGCCAGTCGGCGCAGATCAGGTGCAGCACATCGAAGTTTGCCGCGACCTGGCCGGTAGCTTCAATCACGAGTTCGGTAACGTGTTCGTGCTGCCGAAGGCCTACGTGCTGGAAACCACGGCCCGCGTGCCCGGCACCGACGGCGAAAAGATGTCGAAGAGTTACAACAACACCCTTGCAGTGTTTGAGGATGCAAAAGCCCAGCGCAAAGCGATCATGCGAATCGTCACTGATTCGCGACCGATGGACCAGCCCAAGGAACCGGCGGGCGATGTGCTCTACGACTTGTATTCTCTCGTTGCGGGCGAAACCGACCGCGACGCGATGGCGGCGCTCTATCGCCGCGGCGGATTCGGCTACGGCGAGGTGAAAAAAGCGCTGGCCGACGCCGCCGAAAAATTCTTCGCCGAGCCTCGCGCCCGCCGCGCCGAACTGGCGGCCAAACCCGAACGGATTCGAGAAGTTCTCGGCGACGGAGCCGCAAAGGCGCGCAAAAAAGCCGGCGAAGTGCTGAAGCGAGCGCAACAAGCGTCGGGTATTCGCGGCTGGTAGCCAGCAGCCGGTTACGAATTCCGGATTTCGCGTGAAGAATGCGAAAGCCTTGGAAGCGCTCGCGGCAATTGTTAACCTGAAGGCGCTGTACGAAAACTCTAGCTCTCGAATCTTGACCCTCAACTCTCGACCGACCCATGCAACTTGGCTTTGTCACCGCAATTCTCGATACGCTTCCGTTCGAAGAAGTTCTGGCCTATGCCGCCGCGGAGCATTTTGAGTGCGTCGAAGTGATGTGTTGGCCCGAGGGCGGCCCCGACCGGCGCTACGGTGGTGTGCGCCACATCGGCGTCGAAGATTTTTCGAAGGATCAGGCAGAGGATATCCGCGCCCTGTGTGATAAACATGGCGTGGTGATTTCCGGTTTGGGTTACTACGCGAATCCGCTCTCGGCCAGTGCCGAAGAAGCCGTTCATGCCCTGACGCACCTGCGCAAGGTGATCAATGCCGCGTCCTTGTTAGGTGTGGAAATCGTCAACACCTTCGTCGGTGCGAACACGAAGCTGCCGCTTGACGACAATTTGCAGCGATTCTCCGATATTTGGCCCGACCTTGTGAAAACGGCCGAGGACCGCGGCGTAAAAATCGCCATCGAAAACTGCCCGATGCTGTTCCCGAACACCTGGCCCTTCGGCATGAATCTGGCGCGCACGCCCGCCATCTGGCGGCGGATGTTTGAAATCATCCCGTCACCTAATTTTGGCTTGAATTACGACCCCTCGCATTCAGTGATGCAGCTGATGGATCCGGTGAAACCAATCCTCGAATTCGGCCCGCGAATTTTCCACACGCATGCCAAGGACATGCGGGCCGATCAGGATTCCCTTGACGATGTGGGTGCGCTCGTACCCCCCATGCAGCGGTGTTTGGCCAAGATTCCCGGCTTCGGCGACGTGCATTGGGGCCAGTGGGTCGGCGCACTCACCGACGTGAACTACAATGGAGCCGTGTGCATCGAGATCGAGGACGAGGCGTTCACCGACACGCTCGAGGGCCGCAAGCGGGCGCTGCGAATCAGCCGCAACGTGCTCCGGCCGCTCATCGCCTAAAAACCCTCTCCCTTGCGGAGAGGGCAGGGTGAGGGTGCACTAAGCGTTCGCTCGTTTACCCTCATCCCGGCCTCACGCAGAGGAAGAGGGAGTAACCCGCGTGCCCTCCACCCGCCATAAGCGCTATGGGCCCCAGCAGCAAGTGGCTGACCGCAATTGACCCAAGCGCGAGCGTCGCCGCCGCTGCGCGGGTCTCACTTGGAGCGCGGCTAACGGCCGTCGCTCACCACCTGCCGTTGGCTGCGTACCATGCCGAGCAGGATTCTGAGCATGTCCACCGGCTCCGTGTGAGCACGCGGCGTGCGGGTGCGGCGCTTAAGCTCTATCGCGAATGGCTGCCGCCAAAGCGGTTCCGTTGGATTGAAAGGCGCCTCAAGAAAATTCGACGCGCGGCCGGCGAAGCACGCGATTTCGACGTGCTGGCTGAGCGGCTCGCGCACGATTACGGGGCGCGAGCGGCGGCCGTCGCGCCACTCGTCGCGCAGGGGCGGGACAACGTCCAAGCGGATATCGAGCGTATAGCTAAAAAATCGCGCCGCGACGACCGCCTTGTGCGCAAGACAGCCAGGCTGATCGAGTCGATTCGGGCGCCCGACGATATTCAGACCGGCGCAGTTGCTCCACC
>DATFGJ010000424.1:0-7398 GCA_035249585.1 Lacipirellulaceae bacterium | reverse complement strand
ACGGCCGAACGCACTGGAACGCTGGGAATGGTCACCGAGCTGATGGGCGAGCATTACGAAGAAGAAGGAGAATCGAAGCTGCGCGAAATGGCGACGATCCTGGAACCGCTCATCATTGTCGCGATGGGGGTGATCGTGGCGACCATTGTGCTTGCCGTGATGTTGCCCATGTTTGATATCGCGACGATGGCACGTTGAAAAAGGAAGTTGTCAGCTGTTCGCCAAGGCGACTCTTCGATCGGGTGTCGGGTGTCAGAACACCACCATCCGACGCCTGACACCAAAAGACAGGAGATGCACATGAGACTGATGAGATTTCGAAATACGATTATGGCGATGCTGCTTGTCACTGTCGGCACCATTGCCGGGGCTACGATGTCCGCGACGCGCGAGGCTAACGCCGAAATACGGGCCACGCCGCAACCGCAATCGTTTCAATCCGGCGGCCAGCAGTCGGTGCCCATCCTCAAGGAAATCGCCGCGACGCTGCATCAAATGGACTCGCGGCTGGCGCGATTGGAGACGCTGGCCCAGAAGATGCAAGCCAAGCGCGCCGTCGAGCAGACAGGAAATCTACCGAAGGAATGACGCTGGATGCTAGCTGCTCGACATCCAGCATTCAGCATCGAGCATCCAATATCGAGATTACAAGTGGCTTTTTCACGCAAACTGGGTTGGATCGGCGTCGACGTGGGGACGCACACCGTCAAGCTCGCGCAAGCCGCGCGAGACGGCGACAGCGTGCGCCTCCACGGCGCCGCGGTGATCCAGCGGCCGGCCGCGTGGAATGGCGACGATGCGCTGAGCCAGGTGCAGCCCATCACGTCGACGCCGGAAATCCGGGCGGCGCTGGAATGCGGCGGCTTCGTCGGGCGCAATGCAGTTTGCACGTTGCCGATGAACGTGTGCCAGCTGCGCGGCATGAACGTGCCGGTCGGCAGCGACCAGGAACGCCGCGCCATGGCCACTCATGAATTGACTCAGGAATGGGCGGATAATACGACGCCAATGGAATTCGATTTTTGGGAAATGGACTCGCCGCACGGAGACAAGAGCGGCGACGGATTCAACGTGAGCATCCTCGCGGCGCCTCGCCCGTGGATTGCGCAGCTCTGGCACGACTGCCGCCAAACCGGCCTCGATTGTTGGGCAATTGATGGGACGCCGTTGGCCTTGGCCCGTGCCGTGGGGCTCGTTTCGGAGCGCGATCGCAACCGCCCCGCTTTGGTTGTGGATTGGGGATATTCGAACACCACGCTTGCGATCGTATCCGACGACCGGCCGCTCTACAGCCGGCGAATCCTGAATTGCGCCTTCGGCCGCGTTCTCGATGCCGTCACTCAAGCGCTCGACGTCACGCTGGATGAGGCCCAGCATCTGGCGGATACGTGCGGCCTTGCGCCCGTCCAATCCGAGCGACAAAGCGATCCACAAATCCAGTCGGCCATCGTCGAAGCGGCCGCGGAAATCCTCGACGAACTCGCCAATCAGATTGCCCGCACGTTGCAGTTTGCCGAAACACAACGCCGCCATCTTCAGCCGTGCTGCGTATGGCTGACGGGTGGGGGCGCATCGCTGCGCAACGTGGCGCCCTATCTGGCCGCGGCGCTGCAGTTTCCCGTCGAAGTCTGGCACATGGCGCCCGATAGCGAGCCGATTGCTTGTGCTGCGGAGCACCGCGCGGCGATTTTCGCTGGGGCGGCGGCCCTTTCAGCCTCGGTGTGGAGGGCGGCATGAAAACGATGATCAATTTATTGCCGAAACTGTATCGACGGCAGCAAGTGGTCCGGCAGCGCACCAAACAATGGGCCGCCGTGATTTCGATCATGCTTCTGGTCGGATGGCTGTTTCACTTGCGCGAAGTGAGTGAACAGCGCGAGCGGGCGCAGCGCCTGGAGGTGCTCGAGCGCGAACACATGCCGACTCAAACGTTGCTCCAGCAGCTTGTCGACATGCGACAGAAGCTCGTCGATCTGCAGAAGCAGGAAGTGATCGCCAACGAGCTGGAACACCAGCGCAATGCGCTGGCGCTTTTGGGCGTCATCAGCAAGGCGGCCGAAGCGACGGACGGGCGACTTCGCGTAACCAACATGGAACTTACCAATTTTCAGAGCCCGCATACCGCGGTCGGTGCCGGCGGCGCCACCGGTCAACCAGGCAAGCTGACGCTGGTCGGCGTCTCGCTCGACAGCCCGGCCGTGTTCGAACTTCTCGACGGACTGCAGAATTCAGGCATGTTCAGCCGCGTCGTCCTCAACGAGCTGACGGAACGGGAGGGACACCAGCTAGCGCTACGAGATTATGAAGTAAGCTGCGAGTTTTAAGGGGTAAACTGCCCCGGGCTTTGCCGGGGGTTTTCCGAACGAAACGATTCCATTGCACATCAACCCCCGGCAGAGCCGGGGGCTGCCTGGCCCACGAAATTTACACCCCGCTAGAAGCATGTTACGAAACAAGGCCATCATCGACGACGAGACACGGCGTTTCGGCCGCATCTTGCACTACGCCGGCGTGCTGGCCTGCGTCGTGTGCGCGACGGCTGGCTATTCGCTAGTCCACGCGCCCACAGCCAAGGCGATCTCCAACACGTCGCTGCGGACTGATGAATTGGCGCTCTCGGTGGAGAACGCGCCGCTGATTCGGGAGCAGCATCGCAAAGTTTCCGAGTCGCTGCGGGCAGTCGAAGCCCGAATCGCGGCGGTTCAACGCCGTGTACCGCGTCACGCCGACGGCGGCGCGTTTTTGAGGCAAGTAACGAAGATCGCCGACTCCCAGAAGCTGGCCATCAAGGATTTCCACCCGGAAACGCCGTCCGCCAAAGCTGGCTATGCCGAAATGCAAGTCACGCTCAAGGGGCGCGGCAGCTATGCCAGCATTTGCGCGTTCATTGACGAATTGAACAGGTTGACTCGGCTCTCCAAGGTCAAGGATCTCACACTATCCTCTGCAGACGGTGCGGTCGAGTATCCGATGACAGCAACGCTCATCATTTATTTCGGCCTGCAGGCCGCTGACGCGAACGTCCAGGAGAATCGCCGTGGATGAGCCTCAAACTTGGTCGAAACGAGTCGGGCTGACGCGCGGCAAGGCGGCGATCGTCGTGGTATTGGCCGTTACACTCGTGGTGGTGGTTTATGTGAAGTACGGCGCGTCCGGCGGAACGAACCGTTCAGGTGGCCTGGTCGGAGCTTTCATTGCTCGCGCTGCGCCAAGGTCCGGGAGTTCGAATTCTGACTCAACATCAGCACAGCGCCAGCAGCCGACTTCCAGTGCGCGCGGGTTGTTTTCCACGGCGGCTGACGCTTCGCGGTGGAAATCGCCCGATCTGTCGGTGGTTCTGGCATACGATCCATTCGCGCTGCCAAGTGCGTTCCCAAATTCGCCGGCTTCCGATGCGTCCCGTAACGCGCAAGATGCGGCCGTAGAGGCAACCGAGGCCGCGGACGCCGATCAGTTCGCCGGACACCTCGACAGTCTGCGCATGGAGTTGGAGCAACTTCAGCAGCGCGGTGTTCACGTCATCATGCGCGGACGCGACCAGTACGTCGCCATGATCGGCGACCGCACGATCCATGTGGGAGACGAAATCGACGGCTTTACCGTCACGGCCATCGAGCCGGACCACGTGCGCGTGGAAAGGAAAGTTCAGAAATGAAGCCTCGCGCGCAACGACGATCGACCGATTGCGGATTGCGGCACCCATGGGGTACCCGGGATTGCGGATTCAATCTGCCCGGCGGGAGTCCGTACAGAGTACAGAGTGCTCAGTACACAGTACTAAGTACTAAGTACATGGTACGGCCGCGCCCCGCATTGATTTGGACACTGGCGGCGATTGTCGCCTGCTGCGTTTTTTCTCGCGATGCGCAGGCCCAGCGATCACGGCTCCGCGAGGCGTTCGAGCTGACTGCGGGTCAGATTGAAAATGACGAGCGGCCTGCCGGCGTCCGGCAACCCTTTGCCGAGGAAAATATTGCGGAGGCCGAGCCGGTTCAAGACGTTCCGCCGCAAGTATTCCAAGGCCGCCTGCCGCTGAGCGGATCGCAACCGGGCGACGGCGTGCAGATGTCGCGCAGCGCCGACGGCCTGATGACGATCAAAGTGCGCGACTACTCGCTTAGTAAAGTTCTGTCGATTCTCGCGCAAGAAAACGGCCTCAATATCGTAGCGTCGAACGACATCGACGCGATGATCTCGATTACGCTGGAAAACGTGCCGCTCGAAGATGCGCTCACCGCCATCCTTTCGGTAGCCAACTACACCTGGGTTGAGCGGAACGGGATCATTCTCATCACGTCGCTCACGGATTCAGCCAACCTGCCGGCCGGCGTCCAGGGCCGCCAGATTCAAGTGTTCGAGCTCGACTTCGTCTCGGCCCGCGTCGTGTCGGAGGCCGTCGCCGGATTCCTCTCGCCAATCGGCAAGGTCTCGATCAGCGAGTCCGATCCGATCGATAACCGCATGACGCGCGAGCTGGTTGTGGTCGAAGATTTGCCCGAGTCACTGTCTCGCATCGCCGCTTACATTTGCCAGGTGGATCGACCGCCGCGCCAGGTGCTCATTGAAGCCCATATCCTTCAAGTGAACTTGGACGACACCAATCGCCAAGGCGTAAACATCGACGGCATCGTCCGCCTTGCTGACGTGGACCTCACGCTGAAGACCACGGGATTTGCTAATGAAGCCGCTCCGCAAGCCTTTCTCGCTACGCTGGAAGGCGGCGACTTGGGCCATGTCATCGAACTGCTCCAGACCACCACGGACGCAAAAACTTTGGGCTCGCCAAGGCTCCTTGTGCTCAACGAGCAGGAAGCGAGGCTGCAAGTCGGCGAGCAGCTCGGCTTCAAAGTCACCACGACCACCGAAACAAGCACTTTGGAAAGCGTGCAGTTTCTCGATGTGGGCGTCGTGCTCAGCATCACTCCTCGAATTACGCGTGATGGACGGGTGCTGCTCAGCGTGAAGCCGGAAGTTTCCTCCGGTCAGGTCAACCCTGAAACCGGTCTGCCCGAAGAGGAGACGACCGAACTGGAAACCGACATCATGCTCAATGACGGCCAAGGCATGATCATCGGCGGATTGATCAAAGAGAACGACTCGGTGACCCAGTCGAAAATCCCCTATCTCGGCAACGTGAAAGGGCTTGGCTGGTTCTTCCGGCACAGCGAGGTGACCAAAGAGCGAGTCGAGATCATCGTGGCCCTCGTTCCGCGCGTACAGCCATACAACCCCGAATATCAAGCTTTCGAGCAAGGCGAGCTGGTGAGAGCCGGCGTGCCGTTGATGCACGGACCGCTGAAGCGAACGTATCGGCCGTGGGACCCCGTGCTGCCCGACGGCGATCGCGTTTACCGGCGGCTGCTTCCCCACCCGGCCGAAGTCAGGCGTGCCTGGAAGCACGGTCACGATGCGCCGGTGTACGATCCCTGGACCTCGCAGTACTCGGTGCCGCCGCACCCTCTGCCGCAGCAGCGTTTTTATGAGGAGGGCTGCGATCCGATGATGGAACCGCATGACACATTGCCACCTCCGCACGGATACTCGTCCGATGAGCTCGAGCCGATGATGCAGCTGCGACCGGGTTCGCACAACGGCGCCGCCATAATCACAGATCAACCATAGTGGGCACGACGGACAAATAATCGCATAAATAATATCGTGTCACGCAGAGGCGCGGAGGACGCAGAGAATTTCAGAACAGGACGTTCAGATTTGTTGGAACACTAATCGACACTAATCATCACAAATAACCCATTAGTGAAGATTAGTGGTGATTAGTGTTCCCCCTCTGCTCTGCGTCCACTGCGCCTCTGCATGAGATAATTATCTGAGTAAGTGAAGGATGAACGATGGCTAAACGCTTGCCTGTCCCGCCCGAGCTGGAAAAACTCATCGAGAAGCGCGAAGAGGAAAAGGACCGCCGCAGCGGCGAACGGCGCGGCGGCGCAAAGTCGCCACGCGCTGCATCCGCATCCAACGGCAAACAAGAGCGCCGCAAGCCAACCAATCGCCGCCGCAAACCAAGGCGGAAGTCCGACGGGTAAACAGGGCGCCGACGGCCGCCGTCTCGCGAGTGCGCAACTAGTCTTTCGTCAACGGTGCAACCCGCTGTCTCCGATTAGTCGACCTTCTCCGCCAGCGAAGTTGCCCACCTTCATTGAATGCTAGACTTCGCCTGATCGATACAATCGCGCCCCGGCCCGCCGAAACTTGCGCTTCTCTTGTGCTTCGCTGATTGCATCCACGCCCGGTGCGGATAACCTCGATATTAGCGGCACAATGCATGTGATCCGCAGTATCGGCACAATCGCTACGTCGGGGGGTGAACGATGGCGCGCTCGATTGGCGGCGTGGGCAGTTGGTGGCTGCGATTACTGAAGCCAGGCAGCGTTCAAAAAAGGCTTATCCGTTCGCGTCAACGCGTTTCGCAACGCGCGTGTACTTACGCCGCCCAGCTCCGGGGATGCGAGTTATTAGAAGACCGTACGCTGCTGGCGCTGGACACCACGGCCGTGTGGGCAGATTTCTCGACGCTTCAATATGATCCCGACGATTACGATCCGGCCCACGTGCTCGTGCGCTTTGACGACGGCGTCGCGAGCCCGGCGGACTACCTGCAAACCCTGAGCAGTAGTGTCCGCGGTGCAGAAATCGCCGCGACTCTGCCGCTCGTGCCGGGACTCCAAAGAGTGCGATTGACCGGCGGGCTGACGCTCGATGCCGCGCTGGCGGCGCTGCGCGGAGATCCACACGTCTTGTACGCGGAGCCCGACTATCGAGTGCGCATCGCCGGCCTATCGACTGACCCCCGCTTTAGCGAGCAATGGGATTTCCACAACGCGGGGCAATCCGGCGGAACGATCGATGCCGACATTGATGCCCCCGAGGCGTGGGATGTGACGACCGGCACAGGCCGAACTCTCGTCGCGGTGATCGACACGGGCGTCGACTACCGCCATCCCGACCTGGCGGCCAACATCTGGGTCAACGCCGACGAGCTGCCAGGCAACAACATCGACGACGACAATAATGGCTACGTCGACGACGTGCATGGATACGACTTCTACAACAACGACGGCAATCCGCTGGACGACCACAACCACGGCACGCACGTCGCGGGGACAATCGGCGCGGTCGGCAACAATGGCTCCGGCGTTGCCGGCGTGAATTGGGACGTCCAAATCATGGCGCTCAAGTTTCTCGGTTCCGACGGATCGGGCACCACCAGCGACGCGATTGAGGCCGTCCGTTACGCCGTGGCGAACGGCGCCCAAATCTCGAACAACAGTTGGGGCGGCGATCCGTTTTCGCAGTCGCTGTTCGACGCTATTCGCGAAGCGCGCGACGCGGGTCACGTCTTTGTGGCCGCCGCCGGCAACGGGGACTTTCTGGGCTTCG
>DATFGJ010000423.1:0-4519 GCA_035249585.1 Lacipirellulaceae bacterium | reverse complement strand
GTATTACGGCAAATCTCCGCGAAGGTACATTAATGTTTGCAACAGTTTGCGAAAGAACTGGCGCTGTGTTATAGTCCGAGAACCGCAGAGTTTTCGGGCTTTTCAGCGCGGATTTCTGGTGCGTCTTCGGAACCAGGGGTTGCAGGTTCGAGTCCTGCCGGGCGCGCTTCGATCGCGAGACTAGTTGTTTTAGACCGCTTCGCCGGATAACTGCAGGTCGTCCGCAATGCCCGCCATCGCATCGATGACGAACTGAATGTGCTCGTTGAGCTCAATGCCCAAATCGGCCGCGCCGCGCACGATATCGTCGCGGCTCACGTTGGCCGCAAAGCTCTTCTGCTGCATTTTCTTGCGAACGCTCTTGGCCCGCATGCCGCGGATCCCTTCCGGGCGCACCCGGGCGACCGCCGTGCAAAACCCGGCCAGCTCGTCGCACGCGTACAAAGCCTTGTCCATGAGCGACACTCGCGGGCAATCCGTCAGGTAGTCGGCGTGCGACTTGATCGCGTAGATCACATCCTCCGGGTAGCCGCGCTCGCGCAGAATGGCGGCCCCTTGCAGCGGATGATCGGGCGGATTCGGCCAGCGCTCGTAATCGAAGTCGTGTAACAGGCCGACGATCTCCCACTTCGCCTCGTCCTCGCCAAACCGCCGCGCATATTCGCGCATGGCCGCCGCCACGGCCAGCATGTGCTTCCTCAGGCTGTCGCTCTGGGTGAACTCGCAAACCAGCTGAAAGGCATCATCGCGGTTCATGCTCGTGCTCCAATCGAAAAGGACGAGACCTCGCTTAGTTACCCACCACAGCGAATCGACGTGGCGAGTAGGCCGGGCCGTAAGAGTGGCTATTCCCGGTGGAGGGACCAAGATGGTCCGGCTATGTACCCAAGGCATGCTACTGCGCGTCGGCCGTGTGGAAGACGATGTCCACGAGCGCACCGGGCCGCAGCGATGCTTCGGCCGGCATCTTGATACGCACCGGCAGGCCCCACTGCGGAAGGTTCGCGATGACTCGCTGGTGGGCCGGAAGCTGCTCGATCATCTGGCCGACTTCTTCGATCTCGCTCGTCAAGCGCGGTGCGCCGGCGAGCCGGGCGCGCAGCGTTACGCGCATCCCCACTTTGGGCTGGATCGTGCTGTGCTCCGGTACGTACCCGACGATGTGCTGGCCATGATCGGCCGCGACCGTGGCAATGAGGCCGCCCGGATGAACGATTTGCCCAGGCCAGCAATACACGTTTACGAGCGTGCCGCTGATCGGCGCCGGAATTTCAAGCAGCCCCGTCCGCAGGCTGAGCTCCTCCCAGCGCACGTCGAGCGCCCGCCGCGCTTCGCGCATGCGAACAATTTCATCCCGCGTCTCAGCGGCTAGCTTGTCCGATAACTCGGGCTGCGCCACGTCGGACTCGCGTGGTCTATTCGCGCCCGTCTGTGCGGGCGTGGAAGCGAGTTGCTCGATTGCCTCCAACCTGGAAAGTTCGTATTCGAGCGCGAGCCGAAGGCTTTCGTCGGCTTGCCCGCCCGCGGCTTCCGTTTGCTGCTCCTGCAGCTCCTCCACCTGGTCGATGAGGTCCTTCACATCGCGCCGCAGCAGACTTTTGGTAGCCTCGAGTTGCTGGTCGTCGATCCGGGCGATGATGTCGCCGGAGTTCACGCGATCGAAGACAGTCCACTGCCCGCCGCCCCTCTGGCTGGGCAGGGCGATGATCAATCCGGCCGTGGGGCTGGTGATGTCAACGCGCAGCCCGTCAACTTCGCCGATGCCTTGCACCGATGCGCCGTGCCACTGCCACATCCAGCCGCTGGCAAGGACCGCGGCCGCGAAGCATAAAATCGGTATAGTCTGTGAACGAATTCGTCGCCAGCGAACAGGCCAAGCCAAAGGTACGCGTTTCTCTTCCATATTCCGTAATCAAAAAAAAATAACCTTGTACTCAACGGATTCAACCGCCAAGAACGCCAAGTTCGCCAAGCAAAGATATCCAAACTGCCTTGCTTGGCGTTCTTCGCGACCTTGGCGGTTCAATTCAGATCAAACTCTAAATCACTCGCGCTTTCTTGCGCGTCAGCTAAACCTCCGATTCATCATCCTGCAAATAGAACGACAGCTCATGCACGTCGCCGGCGGAGGCCAATTCGGTGCGCAAGTCCGCGCGCCTCGCCGGATCACGCAGCAGCAGCCGATAACTCAAAATATTGCGGGCATCCGGGCTGAGCCGCTCGCCCGTCAGAATCGTGCGATCGGAGAACCGGTGCAGGATCTGCTCGACCCGTTCGCGCATCGCGGCCGAATCGCCTGGGATCGACACCGAAAGGGCCGCATCGAACCGGTGCCGCACGCCGAACTCCGTCATCCACAAGTAAAAAAGCACAAGGATGACGGCCGCCGCTCCAACCAGGCCCGTCGAATAGCGGAACGTGCCAACGGCCATCCCTTCCACAATCGCCCACAGAATATACGTCGTGTCGCGCGTATCTTTGAGCACATTCCGGAACCGCACCACGGCAAACACGGCCAAGAGGCCAAAGGCGATCATGAGGCTGCCCGCCATGAGGATCATCATCAGCGCTACCATCACGGGCAGTACCACGAGCGAGGCGACGAACGACGACGAATAACTGGGCGTGGTGTGCGTCGCCATGTACACCCAGCCGATCATTTGCCCGATCACGAACGCCACCAGGAGCGAGAGAAACACCGACTCGATCGGCGGCGACGAGCTTGGGTCGCCATATCGCAACAAATCGAACCACTCTAGCATCGAACGCCCCCCGCAATCGCAGGCGCCATCTTTGGGCGAATTCCCAAAGCATCGACGCCAAACACGTATTTCGGAAACGAACGCCGCTGCAAGCCAAAGTGCGTAATGAGATCGTGCATCCAGCGCGGCGCCCGGCCGTTGTACTTCAGCTCCAAGACTGCGCCGTCGACGACGACGAACGCCTCGTCCAGCGGAACCGTGAGCCCCATATCAGGATGGTATGGGTGGCCCGCGATCTGCCGGTCGAACGTCACACGTACCGATTCGGCTGAGCGCGAAACGTAGGCCTCGCGGCGATAGGAGATGAATGCCGTGCCCACCGCGTGCAGCCGATCACGGCATTCACAAAACTCGGCCAGTGCCCTGGCCGAAGTATCGCTTGGTGAAAGCAGTTCTTTGGGGCTGATCCACTCGCCGCGCAGCACCCGCTCGGCCGCTCGTTTGCTCACCACCGCGCGCAACTTGTGAACCGTCTCCGTCTTCCGCTGCTTGATTTCCAAAAACGCCGGGCTGTCCGGCGAATTACTGTAGAAGCGGATCCTTAACTTGTATCGGTTCTTTATGCCATCAATCGATTGGCGATATAAGGCGTAACCCGGCGTATCCAGATACAGGCTGCACACGCGATATCCGAACGGCTCTCCCGGCGCCATGTGTTCATCGAGCGGGAGATACGACTCGACGAAATGGCGAATTGAGTCCGCCGCGTGCTCCGGCACGACGAACTTCCGTTCATACCTGTAAATCTCAGCCGCGCCCATCTTCCGCTGCCCCCGAAGGGCCGAACTTGTTATTCGGCCAGCTCTTCTGAGATCTGTTCTCCACCGTCGCGCGAGGCCATCCAGCGAATGATCTTCTTGTGCGTGTCCTCGGAGAAGAATTGCACTGAAGCGTCGCAAAGCAAGATGTTTGCGCCGCCGGTGTGATCCGAGTGCATTCGCTCCTTCTGCCATGCCTCGGGCACCTTTTCATTCACGCCGTCGTCAATGTGCGTCACGTTGACGCCCGATGCCCAGGCGCCGTGCAGCGCATCGATTTTTCCGCTCTCGATTTGCACACCGCGGCCGGTGCACTCCACGACGCAGAGGGTGTGAGATAATCCATCCGTGATCTTTGCCGAAGTGACCGGCGGCGGCTCAATCAACTCATCCTCCGCCTGCAGGCCCTTGGTGCCGATCAGCACACCCCGCTGACGGCCGTAATACTCTTTGGTGACCGGATTCTTTGCGTCTCTATCTGGGCCGGAAATCCCCATGTAGTCGATGCAACCCAGGCCCTCGCCCGGCAGGCCGCCTAAATTGTAAAGGTGATCGTCGGAGCGGTGTTCCTCCTCCTGCGAGGTGCTCGGGCAGAGATATGTCGGGATTATTTGCGTCGAGACGGGCATGTTTTTCGGATCCGTGAACGGCTTCTTCCAGTCCATCGCCTGGTGAAGCGTGTCTTGTTCGATGAACTCGAGCAGGAAGGAGCACCATGCCATCGCGAACGAATTCGCATCATCGGGCGGCCCGGACCATTTTTTGCCTGCCGGCCACCGTTTGTGCACTCCCTCGTAGTTTTGCAGGCCGATGCCAATTTGGCGCAGATTGTTGGCGCATTGAGTCTTGCGCGATGATTCCCGCGCCGCCTGCACCGCGGGAATAAGAAGGGCAAGTAAGATGCCGATGATGGCAATCACCACCAGCAGCTCTACAAGCGTAAAAGCCGCCTGCCGGCAGTACTTGCGCGGGGATGCCAACCCTTCCGCCTGTCGTGAC
>DATFGJ010000422.1:0-7857 GCA_035249585.1 Lacipirellulaceae bacterium | reverse complement strand
GTCATGAAGCTTCCGTGTCGTAAAACGATGCTTTGAGAATCATTCCGGCCGGGCAAAATCGACACCGGCGTCGATCCATTCTTCGATTTGGGCGGCCGTGATGACGTCCACGTGCCCATCGACATACAAGTAGTTGGCCGCGGCAAAATGGCGGTCAGGCTGGATGTCCCGTTTCACCTGTCGGGAGACGTCTTTCAGTCTCACATTAAGCGCTGAAAACCATTGTGACGCGTGCACGTGATCGTATTTGGCCGGAGGGTCGCCCTCTTTGGGCTCGGGTTCGTCGGCTCCTTCAAAGATGGCGATGGTGCGGCTCGTGGCCTGCAATTTATTAAGGTTGCGGATTCGATTGCGCACGTTGGCCGCTAGATAGTCATTGACGCGGTAACTGGTTGCTTTCATTCGCCGCCGCTCGGCGTGGAATTCGTCTTCGGGGCAAATGCGGATTTCATCGACGCTTTCCAAGTGAGGGACGAGCGTGTAAATCCACGATCGTTTGTCTTCCAGCGATCGGTGTTCATCGCCGTGAGACCACTCCGGGAATTCGCCCTTGTGCAGATCGCAGAACTGGAGAATCGCCAGCCCGATTTGCCGCATGTTGTTCT
This sequence comes from Lacipirellulaceae bacterium, assembly GCA_035249585.1. Taxonomy (GTDB): domain Bacteria; phylum Planctomycetota; class Planctomycetia; order Pirellulales; family Lacipirellulaceae; genus JABDGM01. Next base: position 7,252 of record DATFGJ010000422.1, on the reverse strand, counting down.
TGCACTGGGCGGCTCGGGCCGTGGCCCGCGCAGCCTGCACCGCCGGCAGCATCAGCGCCACGAGCACGCCGATGATCGCGATTACGACCAGTAGTTCGACAATCGTAAACGCAAAGCGTTTACGATTGCTCACTACCCTGAGCTTGTCGAAGGGCAGCTCGACCAGCGTCATGGCTCGATGCGAACGCGCCATCGTTAGGTTTCGTTCCGTTGGATTCGACGGCTGTGCCATTGGGCAAAGCCAATCATACTCGTCGCAAGTAGCGCCGCGCCGCCTGGCTCGGGCACAAGCCATTGCACCAGGCCGGGCGCCACTCCCAAGCTGTGCACGGCCGCAACAACGTCCGCCACTGCTCCATTCTTGCTCAACACAAAATAATAAGGATCCGAGGCGCTCAGCCCGGACTGCGTACTGGAAATTTGCATCGTCAACAAATACACGCCGTCAGCGCTTCCGCTGGTGGGTGAGGTCCCATCCCCCAAGAGAGCGTAACGGATCGAAGCGTGAACTTCCGGGCCTTCGCTGCCATAGCCGGCCGCCACCGCTGCCAACGAAACACTGTCGAACGGACCGCTATCGGACGTGATCGCAAAGTTTTCCGCTGGCGAGCTGACGCTCGCGTTGGAACCGCGAAAACTCTTCAGTTGTGTCGCTCCCGCATCGGCGAACGTCGCGCCGTTCCAGCGCTTCAGGCCATCTGCGAATCCGACCGACAAAACGCTACCCGCGACAAACGTCTGAATGCCGCCGTCCGCGAGGTCGTACCCGTAAGCCAGCCCTGGTCCGGAAGGGAACTCCGGCAATCCGGGGATTGTCGTGTTGGGAGTATTGTTCGGGCGCGAGTACCACACACCGTCGAGTGGCAAGAGCGGCATCACGTACACCGACTTCGGCGACGTGAGCGTGGCACTGTACGGCCCGTCGAGATGCAGTTCACGCGTGACAATCTTGTGACTGTCGTTCGAAACCTGAATCTGCGGGCCGTGACCAAATGCAGGCGACGCGGCGAGTACAAAAAGTAGCCCCAGCGCAAATGCGCATGCGCGCATGAATGAACTCCTGTCGATAAACCGAAGTGGGCAGAATCTCCGCCAGCAAGAACGGGGCGGGAATTTCGTCGCTAGGCGAGCGACGCGGCTTCGGGCGGGGGCACATCCGGCGCGTCCGGCACGCCCATGGCGGATTCAGAGACTGACGGTGCCCGTCGCTCGATAAGCGGCAGATCATCCACGAGTCCGCGCGGCGGCGCGATGAGCATCGGCACGGCAGCGAACCAGTGGATCGAATGACCACGGCACGCCAGTGCGCGCCAACCGATGATGTGATCGTCCTCGGCCGAGCGATTCGATTCTTCGGTGCGCGGGACTGCTTGACGCACGGTGCAGCAAGCCGGTTTCTTGGTCAACCGGTCGGCCGCGCAGCAGTTGGCCGCTCGTTGAGCCGCATCGCCCGCTTGGGCGAGCAGCGACATGTCAATCCCGGCGGCGCGCGCCTGCGCGATGGCGAAAGCGGGCGGCCGCACACCGCTTCGACTTGCCCACGCGATCCTCTCGGCTAACGTGTGGCAGCAACAAGAACGCCAGCATCGCTCCGCCGAATCACAGCCGCAGCGATTCATTGCACAGCGAAATGCTTCGCCGGTTTTCACCGGCCCACCCGGCAGTGGCAGAGGGATCCCCGCAGCCGTCAGTATGTAAGCGCCGAGCAGCAATGCGCAAAGACAACGCCGGCCGATGCCACGCCGAAAGAGTTTGCGAGAAACAAAGCGCATAGAAGCACAAGAATCGAGCAGCCCGCTCGATTGAGTGTATCTATTGAGCGCGGGAAGTCAACTTTCCCGGCCAGAACGGCCGGATATCTATAGCCGAACCACCCTCGCCGGTCGCCGCGGCGACAGTCGCCGTGACGACCTGGTGCGGCTGGCTCAATTAACCGCCGCGACACACAGAACGGCCGCCTGCCCTTGCGGCGTGACGTTCAGGTTCAAGAAGCTCCGCCCCGCTGGAGTGTTATCAGTGTCGGCCACCTTCAGCGGGCAGGCCGGATCGGGCGTTTCGTAGTTCAGCACGCGCGGCAGCCGGCCTTCGCGCAGCGCGAGTACACTGGCCGCGAGCTCGACGACGCCGCCACCCGCGCCCAGGTTTCCGAAGGAACTCTTTGGCGCGGTGACCGGCACGTTATCGGCCAGCGCGCCGAACACTTCGCGAATTGCGCGGGCTTCGTCGGCATCGCGCTCGGTCGTGCTGAGACCGTGCGCATTGATGTGGCCCACATCGGCAGGCGCGCGGCCCGCATCGCGCAAGGCGGCCTTGATGGCTCGTGCCAATGCGACGTCGCACTTACCGCGGAGCGCGGCGTCAGCGACGTTCGCACTACCCAGGCCGACGACTTCCGCGTAGATCGTCGCGCCGCGCTGCCGGGCAAACTGCAACTCCTCGAGCACGACCATGCCGGCGCCTTCGCCCGCCACCATTCCGGTGCGGTTTTTGTCGAACGGCCGGCTCGCCCTGGTGGGGTCGCCGTTGTAGCCGGCCTCTGAGAGGCCGGCCTCGGAGAAGCCGGCCTCGGAGAAGCCGGCGCAGCTGGCCATTTGTTCGGTTTGCAGCGCGTGGATGGCCTGCATCGGCAAAATCCGCGTGCCCGTGGCGCCGGCGACCATGAGATTGGCGTGACCGCGCTGGATCGTGCGGAATGCTTCCCCTATCGCCAGGTTGCCGGCTGCCTCGCGCATCGTGAGCGAGTTATTCGGCCCGCGCAAATCGTTGAAGATGGCGATGTGGCTGGCCGGCATGTTGGGCAGGTACTTGAGCATCCACAGCGGCGCCATTTCGCCAAGCCCCTCTTGGCCCCAGCGCTCGAAGTGAAACGCGCCGCCCGGCGCGCACTTTTTCATACCGCCTTCGTAGTCCTCGGGCATCGTGAGCATGTAGTCGCTGCCCAGGACAACTCCCGACATCTCTGGATCCGGCGATGACTCCGCTAAGCCGGCGTCAGCCAGCGCGAGCTGCGCGGCAGCCACTGCCATGCGCGTCTCGCGGCACATCACCTTGAGGCCCTTCTTAATGGCCTTTTTGCGCTCCTTTTCCAGCGGACCGAAATCCTCGATCTCGCCGGTGAATTCACGCGCTTCGGCGGCGAACTTCAGCGGCTGGCCCGCAGCCGGCAGCAGCGTCGTCGTCGCCACGCCGCTGCGCCCAGCGGCGAGTGCCGCCCACAGCGCGGCGGGCGTGTTCCCGAGCGGCGAGATCACGCCCAGGCCGGTGATGACGACGCGACGATTATGCGCGGACGCATTCATAGATGATTTAGTTTATCACAGATGCCAAATGGGTTCAGTGGCGCAGCCTGAGTGGGAGCGGGGGAGAATGGGAGAGGGGTAGCGAAGCTGGCGGATGTGTTCGCAGCTGCATTCTCCCCCTCTCCCATTCTCCCACTCTACTAATATCGCCCCTGGAACGACTGCTGCGGCAGCGAAGCGGCGCGGGCCGTCGGCGGCTCGGGCGACGGTGCGACGACGCCCGCACTTTCGACGAACAAGAGTGCGTCGGCCCGCGGCGGCGATTTGAGCATCGGCACGGCATCGGTCATCGCGTCCGTGATCGGATTGTCCTTGCTCGGCCCCGGAGTGGCCACGACGCCCATCGAAAGCAAGAGCACCCGGTCGGTCGGCCAGCGGAAGCGCTCGTGCAGATTCGACATGGTCATCTGCGGCACGTCGATTTGAATGCGCTGGTTCGGCGCCACGGGCGTGGGAATGTCGAGCTTGACGGGCAGCATTTTTTCGATCTGGTTCAGCCGCAGTTTCACGACTGCGTCGGCGGAGGAAAGATCCATCGCCAACAGCGGGCTGAACTCCAGCGAAAATCCTTCTTCGATGGTGCCCATTTCAGGCTGATAGCCGGGCCACACGGTTTGCGTGATCAGCGCCCCGCGGATGTACGACCGCGGCCGCATCGTCGAGATGACGATCGACTGGCCGTTGTTCACAAGTTGCTGCGACGAGTTGTATTCGCGATAATCGGTGCGTCGGCTCAGCTCCGAGACGAGCAGGCGGGCGTTCTCCTTGGCCATGAGCCAGCCCTGAATGCCGGGCGACTGCACGGGAATCGGCGTCATCATGGTGAGCGCCTTGGCCCGCCAGTTAGGATTGCGCACGGTGGCGACGCGCAGCGTGAATGCGTACGCGCTGGCCGACGAGTTGACGAAGCGGTCGACAATGTCGGCCACGACGGCCTGCATCTCGGGCGTGTGATAAACGCGCAGCACCTCGTGGTTTGCGCTCAACAGGCCGACCGGCTCGGAATGCCACGCCTCGTAACCCGTTTCGCGGAGGATCCAATCGACGATTGCCTGCTCTGGCCGCGCCGTGGTGGTGACGCGAACCGTGTAGGGGCGAATATCGTACTCGCGCCACACCTGGCCTTGATCGTTCGGCAGCGTGCCGCTGCCTTTGGATACTGCCGCGCGTGTGGAGCCGGGATTCACCGGCGCCAGCGCACCGCCGCCCTCCTGAATCGGCGTGATGTCGCTCGGGCTGCGCGAGTTTGTGGCCGTTTGATCTGGGGCGGCGCTTCCATATCGGTCGCTGGCGGCCGAACTCTTCCAGCCGCCCTCATTCTGGCCCCACAGCGGCCGAACTGCCATGGCCGCTGACACAGCGCACAGGGCCATCCACGGCATTGATTTGAACATCATCGGTCAGCCTCCTTGTCCCGGCGGCGCGCCAAACTGTTCCGAAAGGGCCGGCGAGAAACTCCGGCGGCGGAGTATAGAAGTCGCTACTGCGCGGAGCAAGACAGAGGGGCGGATGCTAGCGAACCTGCCGCCTGGGCGAACTCACTTTCGCCGATGCAGCCACAGAAACAAACCGCTGCAGAACGCCAGTAGCAATGCAGTCGGCTCGGGGACGGCCGCTGCGTCCAGACTCGCGCCAGCCAGCGAATCGCCGGCGAAGGCGCTGAGCGGCGTGGCCTCGCCGATTTCGCGCTGCCAGGTGAGGAAGTCGGCGCCGTCGACATCACCATCGCCGTCAGCATCGCCTTGTTCGAACCGCGCCTCCGTCCGTTTGCCCATATTGGCCATCAGCACGTCGAGGTCGTCGCGGTCGACCCGGCCATCGATGTTGAAATCGGCGTATGGCGCCAGATGGGCGAAGGCGTCGAACTTGTAGTGGAAGAAATCGCAGCAGCCAGGGTCGTTCTCACCCATCAAGTGAAGCAGCCGGCCGCGCTGCACGGCTACGAGCCTGAACGGCTGACCTTGGCCGTCCAGGCCGCGAAAGAATAAACGGCGCGGTTCGTCGACATTGAACGTGCCACGCAAGCCGCTTAAGTTGAGCGTGTCGTCGGTGCTCCAAACAAAGGTCAGCGGACTGTCAGGCACAAGCCAGGAGTCCCAGCGCTCCAGCTCAAACCGAGCCACAGGATTTAGTCGCGGAGGCGGGCAGCCCATCCCGTGACACATGACACTATCGTTGAACGTAACGAGGTCGAATTCGCCGTAAGGAAAAAACTTCTGCTCGATGCCGGCAAAGCCGCCCGTCACCTCCAATGAGCTCCGCGACGGAATGAAGCGATAATGATACTCCGAATAAGGCGGCAGCCCGAACGGATCGGTCGCTTGCGCCCGTAATTCCCCGCCGCTGTGGCCCAATAGAACAACGATCGCCGCCGCGCGAGCCAAGAAAAACGCGCGATTCATCGCACCGCCCTCCAAACTGGTCCGCAGACGTGCAGCTTACCGCAGTTGCGAGCAGCGTGCAAATTATGCGATAAGCGGCCGCGTTTATAGCATGTAGCTTAGCCGCCATCGAGGGCACGGCCCAATGTGGCGATCGCCGCTGCCGGGTATCGAATTTCGGCTATAATTAACGTCTCGAGGCGGGAATCGGAATCGATAGAGGTCAGTTATGCTGTTACGATCCGCAATTCTTTCGGCCTTAATATCCATCGCGACGGCTTTCTGCGCCGCAGATCGGCTCCCGGCAACGACAGTCGAAGATTTCCAATTGAAGGATTTTCGCGGTGCTGAGCATGCGCTTTCAGATTATCGAGAGAGCAAGGTCGTTGTGCTCGCGTTTCTCGGCACGGAGTGCCCGCTGGCGAAGCTGTATGGGGCGCGCCTCGCGGAGCTTGCCAACGAATACGAGCCACGCGGCGTAGAGTTTCTCGGCGTCAACGCCAACGTCCAGGATTCGATCACCGAGATCGCCGCCTACGCCCGCGTGCATGAAATCGAGTTTCCAATTTTGAAGGACGTCGGCAATGAGCTGGCCGATGCGCTCGGGGCCGTGCGCACGCCCGAGGTGTTCGTGCTCGATACTGCGCGCGAAGTGCGATATCACGGTCGCATCGACGATCAGTATGGCGTTGGTTACACGCGCGAGCGGCCGCAGAAAACGGATCTCAAGGCGGCCCTCGACGAGCTGCTAGCCGGTAAAGAGGTCACCACGCCGGAAACTCGGCCTGTCGGCTGCCACATCGGTCGAATTCGCAAGGCCGACGAAAAAGCGCCGGTGACGTATTCAAACCAGGTCGCCCGCATTCTGCAAAACCGCTGCATAGAGTGCCATCGCGACGGCGAGATTGCGCCCTTTGCGCTCACGGATTATGATGAGGTTGTCGGCTGGGCGCCGATGATCGAGGAGGTAGTGCGCGAGGGCCGGATGCCCCCCTGGCACGCAAGCAAGGAGTACGGCGAGTTCGAAAACAATCGCGAACTCTCGGACGATGAAAAGACGGCGATCTACGCCTGGGTATCGGCCGGCGCTCCCGAGGGCGACCCCAAGCAGTTGCCCGAGCCGCGAACCTGGCAAGCCGGCTGGCAGCTCGCGCGCGAACCCGACTTCGTCGCCCCAATTACCGACAAGCCGTACCGCGTGAAAGCCGACGGCGAGCTTCGCTACCAGTGGTTCCAAATCGATCCCGGCTTCGAGGAAGATAAGTGGGTGAGCGCCGTAGAGATTCAGCCCGGCAACCGCTCCGTAGTGCACCATGTGTTGATGTTTGCGGGAACGAAGGACGATGTCGGCGAGCACTTCCGCGGCGGGGCAGCCGGTTATGACGGCATTTTCGTCCCCGGCCAGCGCGTGCGGCCCTACCCCGATGGCATGGCCCGGCGCATCGCCGCCGGCTCACAGCTCATCTTCCAAGTGCACTACACGCCGAACGGTTCCGAGCAGTTCGATCAAAGCCGCGTGGGGATGCTGTTTGTTGATCCGGCGGACGTCGACTACGAGGTGCGCACGGCCAG
>DATFGJ010000421.1:0-8775 GCA_035249585.1 Lacipirellulaceae bacterium | reverse complement strand
TGTCGGTGCGGCCAAACGAGGGGGATTTGTCGCCATCCGGTTGGAATATCACGTCGGCCGCTTAGAGCGGCCTACCATCCAAGGTGACGCGGCCGCGAACCGGCGCCACATCTGGTCCGGCCTGGCCGCACCCGGCAACGACAAGCAGAAACAAAAACGGAGCGATGTGGTAAGGCGAGTGTCGCGCGTTGGATTTGCAATTTGCAGTTTGCAATTTACGATTGCCGCTGTCAGCCAAGATGCCCTCCCCGTCCCTCCCTGCAAATGGGGGGAGGAAGTCGGACTTGCTCTAGTCGCCGTAGCCGTCGATCACCAGGCCGTCATCGCGCCATGCCAAGCGCTGGTAAATCCCAATCAATTTGCCGCCGCTCTCCGGCCTGCAGCGCAGCGGGCTCGTATTGCTTGCGTAACACATCGAAGTCGGGTCGTTGATGCCGTAATTGAAATTGATCTCATCGCTTATAAATTGAACCGATCCATCGCAGAAGGCGAAATATGCTCCACCCGGATGCGCACTGCTGAAGCCCTCGGTACACGTGTCGTGATTTCCGGTAATGGGATGGTTCAGCTTGAATTTGGTGTGGGCCATGGCCCAGCGGGAGCTCTGCATCTCGGCTCCGTCTTTGGGATTCCGCACGCCGATCCAGGTGGCCGCCAGGCAAAACTTATCCCGCTCGCCGACGAGGAACGTCTTACTCGTGCCGTCAGTGATTTGCTTGATGGAAACCTGGCTGTTCCCAAAGAAGATGCCTGTGTTGTTGCAGCGCTCCTGTTGTGGCACCCATGGGTTGCTGCCAGCCCCACCGCAGCTCGCGTCGATGAAGCCCATCGATCCGACATAATTCGAGGTCGACGGCTGGAAGCCTCCGGGCGCGTAGCGGCCGTTGAAATGCCGCTGCCAGGTCTCATCATCAACCGTTCGATCGCGCCGGTTATTGGGTGCCGGGCACTGGTCGCCAGTTCCGGTGCAGTCGGCCGGAACAGGGATCAACGGGGGCGTGCCATCGGACGGGCAGCGAAAAATCGGCAAGGGTGTCTGAAGCGGCTGGAGCTCCGCCGGATTTGTTGCCGCCGCCGCGAAAACGTCGGCCAGATTGCGGTTGCCCCTTCTGGTACCGTCGACTGGCTCCACAAAAGTCTTTGACGGCCGCAGGCGATCGTAGATTGTTTGCTCCTCCAGAAAGGGAAGGGCAAACGCGCTCCACGCCCAGGACTCAATGAAGCTGTCTGGTCCGGTGCTGACAAAGCCAGTGGGAAAGCTGTTGTTCGCCGTATGGTAGTTCTGTAGCGCGAGGGCGATGTTCTTGAGGTTGCTCTGGCATTGGGCCCGCCGGGCCGCTTCGCGCGCCGCTTGAATCGCCGGCAGCAGCAGCGCCACGAGAATGCCGATGATGGCAATCACCACCAGAAGCTCAACGAGCGTAAAGCCGCGCCTTCCCAATTGTTGTGGGAGACGTCTGGGACGCCGACGAAACGGTAATGAAAGTAAAAGCATCAAATCGGCGTCAGAGACGCCTCCCACAATTAGCCCTAGGTCTCCGTCCAACTGCCGACAGCCCGAAGTCAACGTTTGGAGCTGCGGCCGTTGCCACGTGATCGAAAAAGACCGGCACCTGCTGCAAGCAACACCAGGAGAATCCCCGCCGGCTCGGGCACGGCGGCCGCAAGCGCAGTACCGCTTCCGGAGGTCGCGCCGAACCGCTCTCGCCATGCGGCGTAGTCTTCATCGGTGACCATGCCCGGAGTTGTATCGGGAACTTCGTTGGCGAGCTGAAAATTGGTGCCCAGATTGCGGCGCCATAGGACGTAATCGGCCGCGTCGACGACGCCGTTGCCGTTGTAGTCGCCGGGTACGCCCATCGGCGGCTCCATGGGGTCGGTGACGCTCGCCCACGTGTAGCCGATCCGCAATTCATCGAATCGCGAGTCGGTCGGCGCGCCGCCGATGTTTCGCAGGAAAAAGGTCACGACATTCGTCATGTCGTTGGCCTGGTAGGTCAGTGGTGGCGGTGGCGGATCTCCCGGCGGCTGGTACGTTTCGACTGTGTCGCTCATGGCCTGCACATTCCAGTCCATCGCCATTTCAAGGTCCGCCTCAGTGCGGCCAAACGTGGTCGGATCGGGATTGATCCAGAGCCGGGCGATATCGTTGTCGGCAGCATCCGGGAGATAGGTGTAGGAGCCAACGAAGAAGACGGTTTCGCCTTCCGCGAGTGGAACTGCTTCGAATTTCGGCCTCGTGGCGTGCAGCGGCGAAGTCTCCTGATAGACCGTTGGCAGGTCGCTGGCATCCGCGCCGGGCGTAACAAGTGGATCCATTGCCGGGTCGTAATCCGCAAAATGACGATTCGCGCACCGCCAACTTGCAACTGGGCCGCAATCGTTAGCCTGGCTATTGGTTGCCGTGCCAGCATAATAATTTCGGAATAGAGGACTATCGGGGTTGGCGCTGGCGCGCTTGATCGCCAGAAATGCCCCGATCGCCGATAAGTTGCCGGATTGCGGACCGGCCGTATTGTTGAATCCAGCAATAAAAACGCCGCCCTCATTCACCCCTAAACCGGGAGCGCCGGCGAGCGTGTCGATATTTTCGACACGGTAGAAGCCGGACCAGTAAATCGTGCGATCACCCGTATGCGCTTCTTCCGGAATTTCAATTCGGCTCGACGCGCCATTTGCGCCTGATCCGCCTGTCAATGCAATGCTGTTGCCAGTCGGCGCCGGCAGATTCGTGGCCGCAGTGTATTCATTTCCTGCAACCACGATCGGCCTCAACCCACCGCCGGCGGAGAACCAATACTTGTTCGCAGCCACATTGAGTTGCCCTTGATTGGCCGGATTGTTCTGATCAGTGGATTCGTTTTCCGGAGTATTGGGGTCGTTCGGGAGCGGCGCCGGAGACAGCGGCGCGCCATCGGGATAATCGAAGCCCTCGTAGAGCAGGGGAACGTCCGCCCAAGCCTGAGCGGCGCAACAACAAATCGCAAGAATTGTGAGTGTTCGCATATTTTAGCTCTTCGATTGTCCAATCTTCGATAGGCTGATCCGAGGTCACGAAGAAAAATACTTCGCAAGCGTTCCACAAACCACAAAAAGCGGCCGTTTGCGACGCGGATTCGATTTTAGGTAATGTTGTTCCGAATCGTCAAATTTATCGCCAGAGATTTCCGAGGAAGTCTACCCGATTGTGCGCGGCGCCGACCTGGATTACTCTCGAAGGCAGCGACCGATACCACTGCTAAAAATGCGGCATCGCCCCCAGCACTCTGAGAAAGTGCAGCCGGCAGTGCACGGACTGGAAGTTCGCCGACGTGATTCTCGGGAGAAAACCCAATCGCCGTCCCCTTACATTACCACCTTGATCATGAAACGCGTGTTACCCTCCCGGCGTGAATTCCTGCGGCGTGGCTCCGCTGCGCTGACCGCGGGTCTCGGCGTGGGCACGCTCGGTCCGTGGGTTGTTGCGGACGAGTCAGCTACGGCGCAAGAGCCCGGTATTGCTCATCAAGCGATCGCTTGTTCGCGTCGCGAAGCGGCCGGCGCGGCGCGCGACGTTCTTCGCCAAGGCGGCAACGCCATCGACGCGGCCGTGGCTGCCTTGATTGTGCAATGTGTGATTGAGCCCAACAACGTCGGCCTCGGCGGGTATGGCGGAAGCCTCGTCGTGTTTCACGGCAAGAGCGGCCGCGTGCACGCGGTCGACTTCGATTCGCGCGCCCCGCGCAAATTCGATCCGGCTACGTTCAACAAGTCGTCTGCTCTCCATGGTTGTCGTGCCGTCGGAGTGCCAGGTATTGTGGCGGGCATCGATTTGGCGCTGCGCGAGTACGGCAGCCTGCCCTTTAAGTCGTTGGCGCAGGCCGCGCTCGGGCTAGCCCAAGAGGGCACCGTCGTCACGCGCGAATTAGCCGGTCGTTTCAATAATCTTGCGAAGCAAATTGATTCGGTTTCGCGTCGAGCCTACTTTCCGAATGGCGTTCCGATGGCCGGTTCGAGGTGGGTGCAGACGGACCTGGCCCGGCTGATCCGCCGGCTGGGCGACGAAGGGCCGGCCAGCTTCTACAAGGGCGACATCGCGGCCACGATTGTCCGTCAGGTGCAGGAGGGCGGCGGCACCCTCGCGGAGGATGACTTTCACGATTTCCGCGCGTCGCTCGTCGACCCGCTTTACGTTCCGTATCGCGGTTACGAGCTGTATACGCCGCCATTGCCGTCGGCCGGGCTCACGTCGCTAAGTATCCTCAGAACCCTCGAGCAGTTCGACGCCGCGCAGCTCGCGCCTTGGGGCGCGGAATATATTGAACGCTTTGCCGGGGCGTCGAATCTTTGCTGGGCCGAGCGGTTTGAGTATTTCGGCGACCCCGATTTTGTGGACGTGCCGGTCGACGAGTTGCTTTCCGACACCCGCGCCCGCAGCAGGGCCAAAATCCTTCGCGAGCGCTTCCCAACCAACTCAGCGCCGATGCCGGCGGAAACGTCGAGCACCGTGAATATCGTCGTCAAGGACCGCGACGAGAACCTTGTCTCGCTGACGGCCACGCATGGCGAAGCGTTCGGTTCGCGTGTTGCGATTGAAGGGCTCGGCTTGATGCTCGGGCACGGCGTGTCGCGATTCGCCACGAACCGCAGCAGCCCGAACTTTCCCGCGCCGCGCAAGCGTCCGCAACACAACATGTCGCCGCTTGTCATTGTGCGTGACGGCAAGCCGTATGCCGCGCTGGGTCTGGTGGGCGGACCAAAGATCGTCACCGTCACCGCGCAGCTCGCCGTGAATCTCATAGATTTCCACGCCGGCGCGCAACAAGTCGTATCGGCCCCGCGGATTCACACTGAAGGCGAGGAGCCAATTCAGGTCACCTCGAGCACGCACGCTGAAGTTCGAGAAGAGCTTCGGACCAAAGGCCGGCGCATTAAGATCGTTCCATCCATCGGCGGTCCCGCCAATGCCGTGGCTATTGATCCGAAAACCCGGCGCGTCGAAGCTGCCGCATCAAACGGTCCTAATGGCATCATCGTGTTTTAAAACTCGAACGTTGTTGAAAGCACTCATCAACCATTGCAACGTGACTGACGCCTTTTCCAAGGTTAAACCAGAAATTGCAACGATCGTAATGTCCAGCCCGATTCCAAAACTGATGGCACTCGTCGCGGTAATCGTTTTTGCGGCGCAGCAAAAACCGACTCGGGCGGAATCAGAGAGTTCTCAAGCGGCTGACCGCAATCTGCCATCCGTTGGGGAAATGATCGAGTCGCGAACCGACGTGTGGGGCGATGCCGCCCGCAGGCATCCCGACGGGGCCAGCTATGAATTCTTCAAAGACCTGCTGCCGCCGCTGCGCTGGGTGAATACCGAGTTTCGTCATTATCCGATAGTGCTGAGCGCCCCGCGCAGTCCTGAAAAGGTGCGTTTGGTGTCCAATGGCAGTGCCGTGAACCCGCGTGCGAACAAACCGCCGATGTGGCACGAGGCGGGCGTGAGTGTCACGTTTTTTGTTGGCGAATCGCGCGAACGATTTGGAGAGTTCCTTTCGCAACTCGATGGCCCCGGTTACCTCGACGGCTATCTTCCTGTCGTCACGACCAAATACCGTCACGAGGGGAGGACCTTTCAGGAAGAAGCATTTGCGCCGGTGGATGAGAGATTGGCGGCCAATGGAACGGCCTTGGTCCGTTTTTCCATCGTCCAGGCGGGAGCAGAGGGCCGCGGTCGAGTCGAGGCGCGCCTCGACTCTCAAACGCCGCTTCGCGTCGAAAACCGCGAAGTGCTCAATGAAAAGGGCGAAAGCATTGTTGCATTCGGCCCGCAATGGAAATGGGAGGCCGATCGCGGCGTCCTCGTTGCGCTCCTCGGCGATCGCGAAACCGCCGAGCTGGCTATCTTTACCAAGCCGGTTAAACCGGGGACGGCAATTTCAGCTTCCGTGTTTGACGAGGAAAAGCAAGAGTGCATTCGCACCTGGCAGGACTTTTTGGATCGCGGCATTCAACTGGATACGCCGGAAGAAATTGTCGATCACGCCTGGCGCGCGGCACTGATCGGAAACCTCGTAATTGCCGTTGGCGACCGCCTGCATTACAGCGCGGGCAACGCCTACGCCAAGTTGTATGAAGGGGAATGCGGCGACACGCTTCGGTCGGTCATGCTGTTTGGCCACGGCGATGCGGCCCCCTCACTGCTCAAACCCCTGTTGGAGTTCGATCGGCAAGAAACCCGTTTTCACGTGGCGGGCCACAAATTGCAACTGCTGGCGTATTTCTATTGGCTCTCGCGCGACGCCGCGACGGTTCGAGCCTACGAACCGTTGTGGCGGCCGTCGCTCGAGCTCATTCTTAACAGTCGCGAACGTGAGACTGGGTTGTTGCCGAAAGACAACTACGCCGGCGACATCAAAACACAAGTTCTTTCACTGAATTCGAACGCCAATTGCTGGCGCGCTTTACGCGACGTGGCCACCATGCTCGAACATATGGGGGATGGCAATCAAGCCCGCGAGCTTCGCCAAATAGCCGCAGAATATCGCAAGGCGATTCTTGCGGCGGTCGAGCGCAGCGAACGGCGCGACACGCGACCGCCGTTCATTCCTATCGCGCTATTGGCCGATGAACCTGCCCATGACCCGCTCACCGCCACGCGCACCGGCAGCTATTACGACCTGATGTGCCCGTATGTGATCGGCTCCGAAATCTTCGGCCAGGGCTCGGAGCGCGAAGATTGGCTGCTCGGCTATCTGGAGAACCATGGCGGGATTGCGATGGGCATGATCCGCAGCCAGCCGCAGCAGGGCCAGTTCAGCGGCGAGCCGGGCGTCAACCCGCTTTACGGGCTGCGATATCAGCTGGCACTGTTGCGGCGCGACGAACGTGAAAAAGCGCTCGTCGGGTTTTATGGGCAGTTGGCCCAGGGCATGACGCGGGGCACCTTTATCGGCGGTGAGGGGTCGCGGTTTTTGCATGGCGACGCGAACGGCCGCTCGTTCTATCTGCCGCCTAACTCCAGCAGCAACGCCGCCTGGCTTGTGACGCTGCGCTATCTTCTAATTCAAGACTGGGACCTCGATGAGGATGGCGAACCTGAGACGTTGCGGCTACTATTCGCCGTTCCGCGTCGCTGGCTGGCCGACGGCAAGCAAATCCGCGTCGAAGACGCGCCGACGGCGTTTGGCCGCATGTCACTTCGAGTCGATTCTAAGCTAACGAGCGGCATCGTCGAGATGCAGGTAACGCCCCCAACGCGGGCGGTGAAAACTATGCTGCTCCGCGCACCGCTACCCGACGGCTGGCAGATCGAGTCGGTGGAAGTCGACGGCCAGCGGGCGCCGCTCGTCGACGGTGACACCGTCGAGCTTTCCGGAAAGACCAAACCTCTTACCGTGCGCTTCAGCGTCAAACGATCATGAAGGTTACGCAGGCATAACCTTACATGATTCGACGGCGCCAGAGTAAAGACAGGCATACGCCGAGCAGTGCTATTGCTCCGGTCGCCGGCTCAGGAATCGCGGGAGTGACATCTGCCCAGGTGGTGCCAATGCGCAGTTCGTCGACCAACATGACGTCCGGCTCGACGCTATTATTTCTCACAAAGAACGACCTGATTCCCATATTCAAAGTCAGGTTGGTGCCCCCGGTGTGCGTTATCTGAGGTGCCGGCTCGGGAGCGCCTGGCATCGGATTGATGAATAAATTGGCGCTGTCGCCGTTCACTGAATCAAAAGTGTACTTCAGTACGACGAACACAGTTTCGGCGTTGGCGCCGGTGCTAAAAGACTGCCCTGTGTAGAACTGCCGATCGGCAGCGGTTGCAGTTTTTGACGTTCCGAGTTGATAGGTGGATGAAAACTGGGTTCCGTCGCCAGAGCGGATCAAGAGCGGTGCGGCCGACGTGGGAGCATTGGTGGCTGCGTTGGCCGCCACAGTTTGCAAGCCGGCCATGAAGGAACCGGTCACGAGGTTTCCGCCCGCGGCAAATCCGTTTCCGCTGCTAGCTCCGATAACCGATTGCACCTCCGGCACTTTCATCAGAAGCGAATAGTAAAGGCTGCCGGTCGTGATTCCGTCTCCGCTGATCGTATGCCCGTCCGTGGCGGCCGGCGCACCCGAGCCTTGGTTAATGCCGCTTCCATCATATTGCAGACTCTTCGTATCGCTGCTAACTAGAAGATTGGGGTAGGTCAACCCGCCGCCACTTTGCACCGTCGGATCCGGTGACGATTGGTTTTTAGCCCAATTCGCTGCGCCCGCGACGCTGAGTGACGCCCCGCCGGACGTGTCGTAATCGAATGAATCGTAGAATAGCAAAGCACCCGATGTGCTGCCGACGCAAGACGCGACGATCGATATCGCGAGAATGAATTGAAAGCGGTAATACATTAGCTGCTCCTCGAAAGCCGTAGCGTTGCAAGGATTGTTACGGCCCTACCACGGAATTTTGCACTGCTCCCAAACAGTACACCTCGCGTCCGCTATCCTAAATTACAGTTCGCAGAGGGTCAAAGAAATTCCGGAAAATGGCAAAAAATTCCGAGCGTTTGACACTTAAGCTAGATCCCGCCAAATCTGCTGACAAATGACCCGCGACTCAGCCTTTTGACGCCAATGAGAGCGTGTTATCTGGCCACGTTTGGTTGGAGCGGTCCCTGTGGAATCGGCCGGATTTCGATATTCCGGTAGAACACTTCCGCAAATTCGGCCTGCAGCGCGATCCGGCCCTTTGTGAGCGGCTCCCACGATTTATTATTCGTATCCAATTGCCGCAGGTTGGTTGCTTCAAAGACCGAC
>DATFGJ010000420.1:0-3533 GCA_035249585.1 Lacipirellulaceae bacterium | reverse complement strand
AACGGCCGGTCGCCGAACATCTCGTTGCAAATGGCGAATTTCATGAGCAGACGAAAACTCGTTGCGGTATAACCAAGAACGTCGTGCCGGATACGAATCGACATCATATGAGAATCCGGAGGGCTTCGCCATGATTTTTCCGCGGCCACAATTTGTTGGTTTATGCCTGGGGCTGTTGCTAGGCGAGTTGGCGTTGAAAGGCGGCACACTTATCGCTGCGGAGCGACCCGATATCGGGCCGCAGCTCAGCGCCGGCAAACTAGCAGAAGCCCAACAGGCACTTGAAGAACATGTCGCCGCCCAAGACGACGATCTGGCCCGCTTCCAGCTAGGGACCATCCAAGTAGTGCGCGCTATCGAGAGGCTTTCCCAAGACGGTGCCCGCTATGGAGCGCTCAACCGAACAATGATGGTTCCGTTCGTTCGCGTAGGTGGATTTGCCGAGACAGGTCGGCGGGCCGAACCGGTGACTTACGACAATGTCCGGCAGATGATCGACCGCTTCCAGAAAGCGATCCTCAAAGCCGAACGGACTCTGGTGCGAATTGACGACCAGCAACTTGCGTGGAACTTGAATCTGGACGATGTGCGCCTCGACATGAACGGCGACGGCCAATTCGGCGAACGCGAAACGCTGGGCACGCTGTTTCGCATGGCGGCAAACCGGGGGCGATCGGAGCGGACGGCTCAGGACCTCACCGTCGGCTTCGACTCGGCCGACGTTTATTGGCTGCGCGGTTACTGCCACCTGCTGGCTGCCTTGGCCGACATGATTCTGGCCTACGACCATAAGCAGTTATTCGAAGTCACCGCCCACGCGTTTTTCGCCCGGCCGCAGACCGAATTCGCGGCACGCCATGATCGCCCCCAGGATCATGCCAGCCACGAATTCTGGGACGATCTTCCTGACCTGATCGCCGCGATTCACCTCATGAATTTCAAACGCAGCGAGCCGGAGCGCCTTGCGGCCGCCCAGGAACACCTGCTGCAGATGGTCGAAATGAGCCGCAAGAGCTGGGAGCTGATTGGTACGGAAACGGATAACAACCGCGAATGGATTCCCGGAGCGAATCAACAGAGCGTGATTTCAAACTTCGCCATGAATCAGCAGCGGATCGATACCTGGCACAAGTTCCTCGACGAAGCGGAGGAGGTGCTTCGCGGCCAGAAATTGATCCCGTTCTGGCGCCGCGGATTCGACGAAGGAGTGAATCTGCACAAAGTTTTCCGGGAGCCGCGCGATTTCGACGTGGTGCTGTGGGTGCAAGGTAGCGCGGCGCTGCCTTATCTGGAGCACGGCGAAAAGACGTCGCCCGAAACTTGGAGCGAATTCCAGCGCGTCTTCCGCGGCGAATTTATCGGCTTTGCCGCCTGGATCAATTGAGAGCTCGCGGTTCGGTCCCACGCGCTCTCGGCCGTGCGCTGCGCGCCGATTGAATCTCGTCGGCTGATTTGTCATATTGAAGCCTCGTATTAATTGGGATTGTGAGCTTTCGCGGGCAAGGATCGCTGCAATGTCTTCACAGGCTGACGTTGAGCCAATTATCGCTCGGCAGTGCTCATCGCTAAACAATGGCAAAATTCACCGCGGCGACTGCATCGAGTTGATGCGGCAAATGGAGGCCGGCTCCGTCGACCTGGCGTTCGCTGATCCGCCATTCAACATCGGCTATGAGTACGACCAGTACCACGATCGTCAGGATCCGGACGAGTACGTGGCCTGGAGTCGCGCCTGGATCGGCGAAGTGCATCGCGTTCTTAAGCCAGGCGGCACATTCTGGCTGGCCATCGGCGACGAATATGCAGCCGAACTCAAGGTGGCCGCCGAACATCAAGTTGGCTTCGCGA
Organism: Lacipirellulaceae bacterium; assembly: GCA_035249585.1. Lineage (GTDB taxonomy): Bacteria > Planctomycetota > Planctomycetia > Pirellulales > Lacipirellulaceae > JABDGM01. Next base: position 1,685 of record DATFGJ010000420.1, on the reverse strand, counting down.
CGCGAAGCTGGGTGGTTTGGTATTACACGTTCGGCGTCAACTGCACCCGTAAGTTCTCGCGTTCGCACGCGCATCTTTTTCACTTTGTGAAGGACGAGAATGACTTCACATTTAACGCCGAGGATCCGCAGGTCCGGGTGCCATCGGCGCGTGCTTTGGTATACGCCGACAAACGCGCAAATCCAGCAGGTCGCCTGCCGGATGACACGTGGGTGCTGCGGCCGCAGGATCTACCTGACGGATTTCAGCCCACCGACGACACCTGGTATTACGCGCGCGTGGCCGGCACGTTCAAGGAGCGCCAGGGCTTTCACGGCTGCCAGATGCCCGAGCAGCTTTTGGGCCGCATCATTCGCGTCAGCAGCAACCCCGGCGATATAGTGCTCGACCCGTTCGCCGGCAGCGGCACGACGCTAGCCGTGGCCAAGAAACTCGGCCGCCGTTGGATCGGCTGCGAGCTATCAGAGGACTACGTTCGCGCCGCCACGGCACGATTGAATTCAATTCAGGAGGGCGAGGCACTGGATGGACCCGCCGACCCCATCGCCAGCGCGCCAAGCACCGCGAACGGCCGGAAACTCGAAAACGATCGATTCGACAATAGCCGCGATTCTACGAATCGCCGGACCACGGCGCGCAGCTCCGCGGCTAGTGCACGTACAACTGCGCCCCCTGGCAGGCATGATGTTCGATCTGCCGTACGGGCGGCGATTGTTGACGCCTTTTATGCCGCGCACGACGGCTACTCGATTGATTGGCTGCTTGCCAGTCCGTTGCTTCAGATGGCGTTTCACGATGCCTGCAACAACTCAGGCCTCATCGGCGGTCCAACGGATTGGAACCGTGCACTCCTGCGGCTTCGAAAGATGGGTGCGTTTCCCAGGCGCGGCGAGATCAAGAAGGTCTATGTCGCCGACAACGAATTGGAAGCTTACACCTTCGCCGCGGAAATCGCTTGGCAGCAAACGAGCGACAGGTTTGGCGGCGCTTCAATCGACGAAATCCTCTGCGACCCGGAAAAGGCCGGCATCTTCGACCGCATAGCCAAGAAATTCGCGCCCGGCTTTGAGCCGTCGCAATATCGCTGGGCCGCGCTGCGGCTCCGCAAAGCTAGCCGCGATCTGGTCGACGAAGCGAAGCGCTATCACTTCATGTTCACCAAGCGCGACTTCACGCGGTTTCAACTCTGGGATGGTCTGAAGCCAGCACACTATGCCGGCCAGCCAGGAATCTACTTGCTCCGCGGCGAGGCCAAGCAACCGCTGTTCATCAGCTACTCGTTCGACCTGGGTCGCCGGGCGCAGACGCATGCCGATTGCCGCGCGCTAGCCGACGTGGTCGAACACGTCGCCGTGATCGCGGCCGAAGAGCTACCCAGCGCGGAATATCGCCAAGCTCTGAAAGTAGACCTCGTCCGCCGTCACTCGCCGAAGTGGAACGTCAACCTCGTCGGCTTATCCGCAAATCCGTAGGACGGCTGCAAGCATCCCTCCTGCACTCTGTTCCATGGACACGATCGTCGCGCGATTCCAATGGAACGTTGGGGAACTTACGAAGGCCTATCGATGGCATCTTGGCCTTTATGCTCGCCCCGTTTTTCGTGTCGCACTTTGGTTACTACTATTCCTCTTCTGCGTCGTGGGCACGTTTATATTCTTTTTCGAAAGTAAGCGCGATGGTGCAAT
>DATFGJ010000419.1:0-3733 GCA_035249585.1 Lacipirellulaceae bacterium | reverse complement strand
TGCCGGCTTTTAGGCGAAACCTGCCGTCGCCAAGAGGCGGTTCTTGCAACGCAAATGCGGGCCCGGATTGTGTAATCCACTGATATGTCAGCGTGCCACCTTCAGGGTCCATTGCTTGGACCTGGAGCTCGATATCCCTTTCGCCGACGACTTCGAAGTTGCCGACCGTGTTTGGAAAGAGCTCATGATGTGGACTTCGGATCCATTCGATCACCGGCGCCTCGTTTGGATCTGTTGGATCTGTTTCATTCTCGCCGTTGGTCTTCGTATCCCGGCCGGTCCCGGCGTTGATCGTGTCGGTGCCCTCGCCGCCGTCGAGTTGATCGTGGCCATCGCCGCCGGAGAGCCCATCGTTTCCGATGCCGCCATCGAGGCGATCGTTTCCGGCTTCGCCGCGCAGGATGTCGTTGCCCGCTTCGCCATACAATACGTCGCCTTCCGTTCCGCCCCAGAAATTATCAACTCCATCGCCGCCAAAGATCGTATCTGCTCCTGCGCGGCCATAGGCGAGGTCGTTGCCGTCGCCGCCGAGGATGTAGTCGGCATCATCGCCGCCATCGAGGGTATCCGCACCTGCTCCGCCGTCCAGGAAATCATCGCCGCCGTATCCAAAAAGCAAGTCGCCGCCGTCACCGCCCGAGATGGTGTCGTTGCCCGCGCCGCCGATCAGGTAGTCGCCGTATCCGTAGGAGTAGGTACCGGAGTTTGATTCGTTGCCGCCCTCGATGTAGTCGCTGCCCGCGCCGCCGTCGATCCAGTCAGGGCCAGCCTTGCCGTAGAGCCAGTCGAACCCGTCTTCACCGTATAGATAGTCGCTGCCGTAGCCGTAGCCATAGCCGTAACTTATCGAGTCGCCGCCGTAGATGATGTCGTCGCCATCGTCGCCGTAGATGGTGTTGATGCCCACGCCGCCGCTGAGGAAGTCGTCGCCCACGCCGCTGAAGATCGTATCCGATCCGTCGCCGCCGAACGCCCAGAGCGTCATGTCATGATCGGTCGCGATATCGATCGTGTCGGCGCCGCCATGCGTGCGAATATGGACCGAAGAAAAAGCGGTCGGATGCGTGTATATCGGCTGATACGATCCACCCTGCTCACGCTGAATTTGCAATGGATTGTCCGACGGGATTCGAATCTTATCTACGCCGCTTGACATTGTCGCGTGATAGTAGACGATGCCGGTCGTTTCGTCGCAGAATGCCCCGCCGAAGAACACCTCCGTGTTGTTGCCGGTATCGTCGCCGGCATCCTCGATCACCGCCAGCAGGTAATAGTCCTCCTGCACGTCGTCGCCCAATGCAACATCGAGGTAAGCCGTATATGGATCCGGGTCAACATCGGTCACGTGATAAACACCGAGCGCTGCACCTTGAGGTGTGATGCCGTCGCTCGATCGGTACACGCGAATGTTAAAGCTTTCAACCGATAGGGCGCCGACAATTTCATACGTAAAGCGGAACTGGCTTTTGTCCGTTGGATTGACGTCGAAGATTTGCAGATCGACGTCTGGTTCGTCGCCGGCTCCGGATGCCAGAGTCGTGCCTTCGTCATCAGACGAGCTGAGCGGCGGCCGCATCGTTGGCCGGCCTCGTTCGACGATTGCCGCGGAGGAGCCCAAAGTCGTGGTTGGTTCCGCAGGCTCGGTGTTGGCAAAATTGATGAACCCGCCGCGCGTGCTTTCGGTGAGGCCAATGACGTTCAGGCCGGCCACTTTCCAACGACTGGTTGCCTCCCATGTTGGCGCTGTTTTATCGTCGGGAAGCGTTGCGATGCGCTCCTTGTAGGCCTGCTCAGCCTTTTCCAAATCCGCGGCCGACGGGCCCGCGGCCACGAGGCGCAAAGTTTGGCCGGCTTCGAACTCAAGCAGCCGGCCCGGCATCCAGAAGCCGGCTCGCACTTGCTCAGCATGAATGACGATCGGTTCGTCGTCGCCAAGGTGTAAAAGAGCCTTATCGGCATCCTCGACGCTGAAGTTGTCGAAATGAATGCCCATCAGTCGTCCCGGCGCATCGAAGCGGAACGACCAGAACTCGCCCGGCTGGAATCCGCCTTCATCCGCATCCACAGCACCCGCATCAATTCCAAGTGCATAGCCCGAGGCCTTGACTTGGCCGCCTTGCGCCTTGCCCGACCAATCGAGACTTTCGAGCGTGAAGTGCCCGATGCCGAAACTACTCGGAGCCACATCGATGTTCGCCCGCCAGTCGTCGACGTCAAGCAGCCGACGGTCTTCCAAGGGCTCCAAACGAGATTGCCGGCCGTAAGCGCGCGGCCGTTTCTTTTTCTTCGAAAAGCGATGAAACCCAAGTTGAGCGAGAACGGTCGTCCAAGAGCCATGCAAGCGTCGCATAGATCCCTCCGATATTCTCGGTTCAAGATTTTAACTCATAAAGAGAACTGTCTTCCGCCTAGCGCGTGTACGCTCAACAAACAAGCAACGATATAACGCAATGGGTAATCGAGTGGGGGCGACTCTCTGTCCGCGAGCGCGGCAATCGTGGAAACGTAGCGGTGGCCTTGAAGGCGCGACGAAGCCTTCACAGCGAAGGCCGCATTGTCGATGGAAGGTGTTGCGCACAGGCGTCTCCATCAGTGGAGAGCCGCGGTACAGCAAGATAAAACGCTAACCTTCGCTCAGATGATGAGAGACTTGGTGCGTCCGGCAATCTACACCACACTGTGATGAAATTCAATTGTTTTGTTGTGAAAATCCTGGAAGCGTCGCTCAATTGAGTATCGAGATAAATGCAAGTGCAGCAATGAATGCATCTCCAAATCGTTGATGGCGATTTGATACAGCAGATGCCCACTCGTTGTGCAACGGCACCTTTGGTCGCTAGCGACAGCGCGATCGTCGGGTGAAAGTCCAGGTTGAAACTGGCAATTTCAATTCCCAGACCTGATCAGGCTTTGAATCATTCCGACCGTCTGCTGGATCGCTTGCTGGGGACTAAAATCGGCGTACTTCTGTGAAAAAGCCTTGGCATGCTGCCGATAGCCATCGCTTTTTAGCAAAAGCATAAGCCGGGCCGCAATTTGCTCCGGGCGCCGCGGGTTGGCGACCAGCCCGGCCCTCAGGTCTGCCACCCGGCGACTGCCAACGATTTGTTCCAGATAGAAGGGGATGTTGAGCTGCGGAATGCCGGCCAGCAACATGGCCGTCATGCTACCTGCGGTACCATTGAAGATTGCCACATCGCATTCCTTGGCCGCCTTGTGAATGTTGACTGGTCCACCAGCGAATCGAAGCCGCGGCGTTTCAAACTTTTGTCGCCAGGCGGAGTCTACGCCAGGAACGTACACTAACGTAGATAAGCCGGTTTCGCGAAGGAAAGCCAACAGTTCGGCTAAACGCCATCCTGGCGCCGGAGGCTTCAAATAGGCGAACAACCGAGGTCGGTCGCCGGAGGGCCACTCTGGTTCAGCTCCGCCCTCCGGAAACCAGGATCCCAAATACTGTGCGTCGCCGCGGTTCGGATAATGGTCCAACTCGCGGAAGGTCAGCAGAAACGTTGCGTCGGCGCTTGCGTACAAATCTGCAAGCCGCTCAAGCGGATGAACGTTATCGCGAGCTAGTTGTTCATTCACCCGTCGCAGAAGCACGTCTTCGGCCTTCCGCAGATCGTTCGATCGCGCACTGGTTGGAATCCAATACCGCAAATCGGGCCACGGTGAGATTTCGGGCGGCACCACAAACCCGCTTCCCAGAACGGCTCGACGCATGTTTCGATAT
>DATFGJ010000418.1:0-8577 GCA_035249585.1 Lacipirellulaceae bacterium | reverse complement strand
AAAGGTATAGATTGTCTGATCGATTAGAAAAGCATCGCTTGTCCTAAAATGGCGCAACGTCCATATCATGAATGCTGGTATGAAATACCGCCAGCTCTCCGCATCCGCACCATAAAGCGCTCTTGAACATTGTTGGAGATCGGCTTCGGATATTTGGCTCCAATGAAGATCTGAATCCAACGACTTTGCGCGCGAAAGCTCCCGTTCGTCGGCGTGTTTGACAATTGCGGCTTGATGCAAAGATAGTGGCCCCGGCGCCACATCATGAAAGGCTTGGTGGATTTCTCGAATAATTGCGTCGCTGACGGCCCGGCCCTCTTGTTCTGTAAGGGCCGCGTCATCTTCGGCGACTTGCTCATCGTCCGTAAGCGAGTCGCAGTGCGCAATCAATCGTTTGGCACGTTTGGCATTCCAGCCCGGCGGAAACGGTTGTTCGCTCATCGACTTCTTCTTCGCCGGCGAGTTCCGCCGTTTGAACTCAGTGGCTCGATCGACGAAACGTGAAGTAGCGAGCAAATCTTGAATTCGGCTGGCACGCCGTCTTCCGTGTCACCCGTGCCAATCAACAGATCCGATCGGGTCAGCAGAGCCAGCTCTGGATGAGATACGTCGTACGTCTGCCCGCTCGACATAACTAGGCGAAACGGCTGGAAGGGACGACGATTCAATAGTTCGCGGAACGTTTGTACGGTCATATCACAATTTTACTGCGGCCATCCAATCGTGTCGATCTAAGCTGCACAATCGTCACATCCTGCACCGGCTTATTATCAAAGACGCCGTTCGTTGACCCTGCCCATGGCGTGACGTAGATATTTGGCGACACCACTGCGCACAGACTGCCGCCCGGCAGATGAAAAAGCGTTGAACAAATAACTCGCTATGACCAAGCCCCACCTGCTCGTTGTTGACGACGACCGCCACGTGCTCGAGTCGATGGCTGACTGGCTTCGCGGCCAGGGCTACGAGCTCGACGCGTCGCCGGGATACGCGAGCGCGCTAGAGCGCTTGCGCGGGCGCAATTTCGAGCTGGTGCTGGCCGACGTGCGGCTGCGCGACGGCGACGGCTTCGACCTGTTGGAGCAATGCCGCCGCAACTGGCCCGGCACGCAGGTCATCCTCATGACCGGCTACGGCTCACCCGACGGCGCAATCGAAGCGATTCATGCCGGGGCATTCGATTACATCACCAAGCCGCTCATCGGCGACGAGCTGCGCATGGCGATCGAGCGGGCGCTCTCGCAACGCAGCGTGCAGCGCGAGAACGACAACTTGCGGGCACAGCTCGACCGACGTTACGGCATGGACAACATCGTCGGCCGCGACCCGCGGATGCTCAAAGTCTTCGAGATGATCGCCAGCGTGGCCGACACGCGCGCGACGGTGCTCGTGACCGGCGAAAGCGGCACGGGCAAATCGATGATCGCCCGCGCGATCCATCGCCGCAGCGGCCGCGCCAAGGGGCCGTTCGTCGAAGTGGCGTGCGGCGCGCTGCCCGAGACGCTGCTGGAAAGCGAGCTTTTTGGCCACGTCGCCGGCGCCTTCACGGGCGCCGCCGGCGAAAAGATGGGCAAGTTCCTGCAAGCGCACGGCGGCACGATCTTCCTCGACGAAATCGGCACCGCCAGTCCGGCAATGCAGGTCAAGCTGCTGCGCGTCCTGCAAGAGCTGAAATTCGAGCAAGTCGGCGGAAACAAAACATTCGACGTCGACGTCCGCGTCGTGCTGGCCACGAACGAAGACCTATCGAGGGCAGTAGCCGAGGGCCGCTTCCGTCAGGACTTGTACTATCGCATCAACGTGATCAATGTCGAGCTGCCACCGCTTCGTACGCGGCCCAGCGACGTGGTGCTGTTGGCCCACAGCTTCCTCGAACATGTCCGCGAGGACTCGCGCCGCCAGGTGACCGGCTTCGCCGACGATGCGCTGGCCGCGATGGAGCGTTACCACTGGCCGGGCAATGTGCGTGAGCTGCAGAACGTCGTGGAGCGCGCGGTGCTCTTGGGCAAAGGACCGACGATCACGGTCGCCGACCTCCCCGGGGAACTGCGCGGCACAGGCAGCTTCATTACCACCGCGCCCGTCGGGCAGAAAACGCTCAAGGAAGCGCTCGAAGGCCCGGAGCGCCAGATCATTCGCGAGGTGCTCGAATCGAACAACTGGAACCGCAACGCGACGGCCGACCAGCTCGGCATCAACCGCACCACGCTGTACAAGAAGATGAAGCGGCTTGGCCTCGAGGACGGCCGCGTCGGCGTCCCGTCATAGGATTACGCTTCTAGTCGGACACGCGAGCCGAAATATTACGGAGCGGGGGCTGCCTGCTCTTTGGCCGCGCCGCCCGATTCAGTCGCCGCAGCGTCGCCCGCGCCATCGAATACGGACCCCGTCGCATCACTCGCGACTTCTTCTTTTTCGGGCCCGTCAGCTGCAACCTCGCCTTTCTCGCCCGCCTTCGCGGCGTCACCTTCGCTGTGGACGTCGGCCAGTGCCTCGTTCACGATCGGCATGAATTCGCGGGCAAATCGCAGGCAGGCGCTTTGTTCAGGCATCTCGCTCAGATCGCGCATTTCGCTCGTGAAGTACATCTTGTAAAGCGCACGAGTGTTCCCAAACTGACGTTTCGAGTTTTCGGGCGCCTCCCACATCACCCTGCCCTCGTTCTCATCCGACTCCGGGTTGTACCACGACCAGAACACGCGCACCAAGCGCCGCCCGGTAAAGTCCTCCTTGAAAAACGTATTCGTCCAGAACGGCGCCTTGGGAACGCCTGCGAATTCCATGGGGTATAGCGAGTTATCGGGCGCCCGCTGCTCGAAGCCCGCCCCTTTATAACAAACGTTTGGAGTATGCCTGGCGACATCCCGAGCATGACCCACGATCAGCCATAGATCAACTTTTTCATTCGTGCGAATATTCCGGTACTCGCGCGACACGGCGCCGACTGCTCCGGCCACATCGCGAACCGTTTCGTCAATTTTCTTGTCCTCGCCGTGCCAGTCGCCGATCTTTTTGGGAACCCTGTTGAGCAGCTCAGCGCGCTGTGCGGCGCTCACGTTGGTGCTGGCAAAGCGATCGGACATCACGATCTGGGGGATCGTTAGCCCGACAATTACGAGCACGCCCAAAACGATCGGCAGATAGCGAGACATGGATTGGTGAACCTCAAGGTGAAGCCACGCCGCAAGGCGTAGTCGAAGCACGCAAGAATTCAGAATGAGCCCCAGGCGGCTGAACTTTTGCGCGTTCAGCTACCAAGTAAGTTCGGAGTCGGCGCAGGCCAGACGATGCCGCCGGACTCTTTCACGGTAGGCTTGTGGCCGCAGAGTGTCAAGCAAGCCGCAGCGGCGTGCCGTTGCGACCGGTATACACGGCGTAACCGTAAGTCAGGCTTTTCAGCCGAGTGTCAAAGGAAACGCCGGCGGCGGATCATCCGAATCACTCGGCGACGATGGCACATCGGCGCGCCGTGCGGGCGACGGCGACGGCATCGCCGTAGCCGGAGCGGCCTTTTGTTGACGCGGTGCTTCAGCCACTTTCAGCGCTCGAAACGGAGGCACCGGCGGCGGATCGTCGCTCTGTGGCCTGAGCTGGCTGTGGAACGGCAAGCCGCCCTCAGTGTCGGTGGGCTCATCATCCTCAAACGGAGAGCTTGGCGTCGTTTCCAAGCTTCCGGGCGGCGCGAGCGGCGATGTTCCGGGAGTTTCCATCGGCGGCGTCAAGGGCGGTGTTGACGGCGATGCGCCCGACGGACGCCGAATTTCGCCGTTCTCCTCTTGTTCCTCCGCCTCGGGCGCAAGTGTCGGCGGCGGAGCGCGGCGATCTTCGTCCTCAGGTCCCGGCGGCTCGAGCGCAGGCAGTTCGCCATTCGGGCGCGCGTCCGCCGGCGTCGGCGCCAGCACCTCGCCCGGCCAGCGCCTCCACCGCGTCTGATACGTGCCCCAAGTGGACGGCTTCGGATAGCAGATTCCGTCGGCACAACACGCCGGCGGCGTGGGCCGATCCAAAATGCCTGGCACTCCCGGCCCGCCTGCTTCGGCGCTGCTGCTCACACAGCTCGCCAACAGGCTTGCTCCGACCACGTGTCTTATTTTCATCGACGCCCTCCTTGGCTCACGATGCCCGCACAGAGACGCGAAATATTTCAGACTTTTGACTCTCGACTCTCAGCTCTCAGCCTCAGCTCTTCGCTCCCTGCTCTTACAGCGAGCCTAAGCCGTAACGCGTGATCCGGTTGAACGTGCCGGTGCCCAGCGAGACGATACCGAACAGGCGTTCCAGCGGACGCGTGTATTTGGCGATGAGCGAGTCGAATCGCACGTAAGGATCCTCGGCGATGTACAGGCGGTCGCCCGGCATCAATTGATAATTTGTCGCGGTCGACGCGCCCCGGCTGACTTCGTCCCAGTTGATCGGCAGAATCTGCTCGCAGCCAACGCCGTTGGGGGCCGGCCGAGCAATCCAGATATTGGTCGAGGATACCTGCGAAATTCCGCCGATCCGGGCAATCGCGTCGAGCACCGTCTCGTTGCCTGTGATGGGCGCCTCAGCAACGCTGTCGCCCAAGCCGGCGCCTTGCGTCACGACGTAGTATTTCTTGCTGTTGTACGCGAACACGTCGACGACCACCTCGGGATCATCCAACTCGTTCGACAAGAGCCGCTCAATTTCAATGCTGGCCTCATCTAGAGTTAGACCCGCCACATGCACCGAACCGTACGTGCCCAGGTTGACGTAGCCGTCCGGCCCAACCAGATGCTCGCCCTGAATCTGCTGCGCGCCGGATGAGAACGCCAGCGAAACGGAGACCTGCGGGTCATCGATCACATTCGACAAATGCGCGCGAATCGCGTTTTGCGCTTCGTCCGTCGTCATGCCCACGACGCTCACACGCCCATATTCCGGACCGAGGTCAATCTTTCCTTCAGGATCGAGAAAGTACGCGTCCGCGATTGGCGCGTCGATAAACGTGTTGGCGACGCGCACCAGAATGCCATCGAACGGCTCCAGCCGGTGGGGTGGCTTGGGCACGACCTTGATCGCGTTGATCATCAGAATATCGGGCGGCTCGATCACGTACCGCGGCAGCGAAACCTTGTCCAGCTCGCGCGGCACCGTGCTCATCGGCGACGGTTCCGGCGGCGTGATCGGATACGGTTCGCGTGGTTCCAGGAACGCGCTGCAGCCCCCGCACCAGGCGATCGCCATCAGCGCCAAAAACATTCCGCGGCGGGCGTCACAATGTCGAGCAAGCGTCATGGCCGTGTCTCAATTCGCGCTAGCGGTGAATGGCTCGATCCACACAGTTGGGATCACGCTAGGCGATCCCCCCGAGCCGGAACTACCGGCACAGTCTGACTAATCGGTAAAGCTTCCCAACAACTTTCATTTCATCCGTAAAAGAGGCAGCATCCCCGCCATTTTTACGCGGCCTAGGCAACTGGCATAGAATGGGTAAAATCCAAGTGTTCCTCCACATTGCGTTCGGCGCGGTTCGGCTTTTGACGCCGAGCTGAAGGAATGTCGCACCGGAGGCACGGTCGGGCCTTAAAGTGCCAGCTGAGTAGACTGCGTCACGGCGCAAATTTTGGCGCAAGTGCGAACTGTGATTGCGTCGCGAGCGTATTAGCGCACGCCGCCGGAATTGGCTGCCGGCCGGTGCGGCGCGATTCGGTGCTGAGGCGTCCTGATTGTCCTATATGCGATATTCGTTAGGACTTTGATTGATTTGCCGACGCGCCCCTGGCATTATTCGGAGATTTGAGGAGAAGCTGGCAATCGGTAGTGAGCGGGGACGGCGAACGGTTGTTTGACAGTTTTTTCGCATCCGCTTATTCTCGATTGATAGACGGCGCGCGACACTTGGCTGGGCCGATGAGCGTTTCGCGCTGAATGGAGAAACCGGGTCCGCAATTCTTTGGGATCGGATGCGGACCCACGAGGATCACGACGGCGAGTGGCGCGCGTTGTGAAGTTGGGGCAGGCCTTCGCCGCACTTGTCGCATGCTGACGCGCCGGCAGGCGCGCACGCGCAGGGGAGCAGATTCCACAGGCCCGGCTGGGATTGTCGCCGCTGCCGAGAACGATTCTCGAGGCCGCGCTTGGCGATTCTTGCCTCGTCACGCTAACTCGTTTTCAGACGTCATCGCTCGAGGTTCTGCATTCCATGGCTCAAGTGCAACCGCCCGTATTGACTCCGCATCGAAAAGATCCAATCCGTCCGGTGCAGCCCGGCCGACCGGCGGCTGTCGCGCAGCCGATCTCATGGACCGATCCGTCGCAGCGAACGCCGCTATTGATCCTGGGGGGCCTCGTGCTGCTCCTCGTCGTGGCGTATTGGGATATGTTCTCCCTAACCAGCGCCTTCTGGCACGAAGGCCTTTATTCTCACGGCTGGCTGGTGCCCCTCGGAGCGCTCGCGCTGTTGTGGATGCGCTTTCAGCCGTTTGAAGAAGTTCCGCAAATGGAACGCTGGATCGGCCTGGGCCTGGTGGCTGCGGGGTTGTTGGCGCGGCTGTACGCGGCCGAATACGGCATGCAGCCGATCGATCGGATTTCGTTCATACCGGCGATCTTCGGCGTGTTCATGCTGGTCGGCGGCATGCGCGTGATTGAGTGGGCCTGGCCCGCGCTGGCAATTCTGGTGTTCATGTTCCCGTGGCCGAACGTGTTGGAACGCTCGATCCTGGGAAATCTTCAGAAGATCGCCAGCATTTGCAGCACCTTCGTGCTGCAGACGATGGGCATCTCCGCCTTCCGCGAAGGCAACTTGATCAGCATTCCCGGCATGGACCAGCCCTTGAATATCGCCGAAGCCTGCGCGGGACTGCGCATGGTCACGATTTTTGGCGCCATGGCCGTATTGATGATTTTCCTCGTCGAGCGCCCGTGGTGGGACAAGTTCGTCATCGTCCTTAGCGCGATCCCCATCGCGCTGGCCGTGAACATTATCCGCATTACCGTCACGGGCCTGCTCTACATCATGGTGGGACAGGACAATCATTTCGCACAAAAGCTTGGCCACGACTGGGCCGGATATTTCATGATGCCGCTGGCGCTTGGATTTTTATGGCTGGAGCTTCAAATTCTGGAGCGCGTCACCGTCCCAGTCGACAGCGTTCAGATTAAGCCGGTGGGCGGCGGCCGCAGCGTGCCCGTTCCCGCGCGGTAATGCGCTCGGAAGTGTTGAAAAATGGCGACACGTGTTGAAAAAAAGCATCGATTCGAGCTTCGCGTCGGTTTCGCGCCTGCCGGCAAGCGGCTGAAAGCCCGGTGCCTGGGCCCTGCAACCGACGCAGGGCCCGTTTGGCGTGCCACTTGCAATCGAAGCGCGCCCGGAGCCTAGCTGATATTCCTGCCGGCACGCGTGCCGGCCGCACCCTCTTCGCATGAGAGTCTTCGATGGCCAGTCACGTTGACGATCACTCCCATTCCCCTGATTCCCATCACGCGATGATCGGCCCGCCGAATCACCCGGAGGGCGCCCTGGTGGTTCAGTCCAATGGAGCGCCGCACGCGATGGCAATGCCCACCGCGCCATTGTTTGGCCCGCAGCAGGTGCTCCGCGGCGGCATGGATGCAAACACATTCCTTCACGCGCTGCGCCGCCGCTGGATGCTGGCCTTGGGCCTGGGCCTGGTGGCCGCCGCTGGCGCGGCAGTCGGGTTGTGGATCGCCTTCCCCGAGTCGTCTTCCGCTACCGCGTTGTTTCAGGTTGCGAGCAAAGAGGAGTCGTTGGTGTTCGACGACGGGGGACGGCAAACCCCACAGGAGTTCGAAATCGTCAGGAAGACTCAACTGGCCCTTTTGAAAAGCTATTTCGTGCTGCAAGCCGCCGTGCGCCCGGTGGACATCTCCAGCCTGAGCGTGCTGGCTGGCGTGCCCGATAAGGTCGAATGGCTGCAGTACAACCTCGACGTTGAGTTCCCGCAGCAAGGTGAGATTCTCAGCATCTCTCTCACGGAAAATGCCCCTGTCGAGGACCTTGTGGCATTGGTGAATGCCGTCGCCAAGGCCTACGAAGAAGAAGTTGTTTTCAAGGCTTCTCAGCGACGGAAAGCAACCAGCGATCTGGTGGCCAAGAGCCTGAAAAAGCTGCAAGAGGAGATCACGTCCGACTGGGAGGACTTCCTGGAAATTGCCGAAGGCGGCGACCGGCCCGAAGCCACCGAGCGCAATACGAAGACCGACCTGCTGATCAACGACATCTCGCATTTGCGAAAGCAGAAGTCAGAGCTGGAGACACAGCTGTACCAATTGCAGAATGACTTCATGATCAACAAAAGCCGGATCGACGATCCGCAGTTTATCGACCTGCAGGTCGAGGAGGCCCTTGCCGAGGATACCCAGTACATGCTGCTCAAGCAGCAGTTAATGGAACTGCAGATGTCGCAGATGCGGATGTCCGGCCAGGGCCGCGCCGGCCGCTCTCGCGGCGCAAGCGCGCTCGATCAACAGATTGCTCAGGTCAACTCGCAAATTCAAAATTACAAGGCTGGAATGAAGGCGCAAATCGAACGCGAGCGCAGGACCAAGCCGAATCTCATGCTGCAGCAGCTGCAAAAGGAATTTCAAACG
>DATFGJ010000417.1:0-6626 GCA_035249585.1 Lacipirellulaceae bacterium | reverse complement strand
CATGCGGTCGTACATTTAGTCTCCCGCATTTGCGTTTTACCCTTGCGTTCTTCCGATTTCCTGCTCTCGCGTTTGCTACCTTCGCGTGTCTTGATTCACAATCTCGGGCGACCAACAGCGGCCAGCCTGCCCTGTTTTGGGCGGCTAAATTCACGTTTTCCTGCTGAAATACTGGAAATTCGTTGGCCGCAGGCACCAGCCCCATTATGACCTAGACTCTAATATGAGATCCTTCGTCGCCATCTTCCTGATGGCCGTCACATTCTGGCAGATAACGAGCGGCAGCCGGATTGAGCTGGCCACGGCAACTCTATCGGTTGCCGCGGCGTGGTTCGTCAGCTTGTTCATCGCTGATTAGCCAGCATTGAACTTGCGCTGCCTCGAGTATCCGGCGCCCAAGGAACCGCGATTCGTCACGGTTTCAGTTTCGCAACGTCGACATAGCCGTATTGCCCACCGCTCTGCCGGGCCAGCTCGGTTAGAAAGTTGCGCTCCGGTTCGACCGCACCGTGTCCGAATTCGATCACGCAGATCGCCGCTCCCACGCCCTCGTTGAGTTCCGCAAGAGTAGCCATTTCGCGGTCGGACATGGGATCGTCGGCATCGGACAGGAAGAAGATCGTATCCGGGTTGAGCGCGAGCGCGTGCTTCAAGGCAGCAAAACGATCCGTACCGCCGTCGGCTTTGATTCGCCGCACGAAACCGGCCGCAAGCAGTTTGTTGCGATCGTCAGCAAATGCTATCCGGCGACCGCCCGGGCTTGCATTAAATGCTTGCAGCCGGTGATTGAAGAAGATGATGTGGAATTGATGCAGCTCGTCGAGCGACTTGAGACTTTCGATAAGTTGCCGCTTTGCATTGGCCAGGGGCGCACCCTCCATGCTCGCTGAGCGGTCGAACACGTAAACAAACTTATTCCCGGTCCCTTCGACGCCGAAGACTTTCACCTTGGCATAGCCATTTCGGGGCGACTCGCCAAGGCGTGCGGCTGTGGAATTCGCACCTGCGCCAAGGACTCGATCTTCCGCAGACGCGCGCGACGCGTCCAGAGCCAACGCAGCCGCTGCCACAACCAAGAAAATCCTGCACGCAGCGTGTAACATTCCGTTTGGAGGTTGCTGACGAGCGGGCATTTATTCAAACCCTCACACAGTACAAGCTTTTCATCAGCATAGCACAGGCGGGGCCGTCTGATCGGCATTGCCGCGTTTCTATCATTTTACAGCGGCCACGGCATCAAAATAACTCTTTCACCGCCGTCTCGATGTCGTCCGGAGTAAATTGCCGCTCGGCGGATGGATCAACGGAGAACTCGTGTCGCAGCTTGCCCGCGCGGTCATAAACGCGGTAGCATGGCACGGGGCCGGGCAGGCCAAAGGCGTCGATTGCCTCGGTGCCGCCGCCGTACTTGCTGAGAAGGTGGTCGAAGCCGGCACCCTGCCCTTCCAGGAACTCGCGCACCTGCTGCTCCTCGGTGGGCTCGTTCAGCGAAATGCTGATGACGGCCAGCCCGCGATCTTTGTACTTGCGCTCGAGGCTGACCGTATGGGGAAACTGCTTCACGCACGGCGCGCACCAGGTGGCCCAGAAGTCGACGAGCACGACTTTGCCGCGTAGTTTTTCGAGCGTCCGCTGATACTCGTCGGCGTCGGCAACTTGAAGCGATATCGGCCGCTCAGCGGGCTGCGCGGCGACGTCAACCGGGGATTGATCCGGCTGCGCGCAGCCGCACACGTGTGCGATCATGAAAACGCAAAGCAAGGCCGCGCGCCGCGAGGCCCGCGGCCTGGTGCGACTATTCATACGCAATCCCGCAGCCAAACGGCTTCACTTCGGCCGCCTCCGGTTTCTTACCGGCAAGCACGGCGTCAACCGCCTCGCGGAGATACTTGCGTTTGACTTTTCTTTCGTCCATGCTGTCGTCGACCGGCCCGACGAAGACCAGGTTCCGCTTGGCATCCAACAGGAAGACGTGCGGCGTGACCTTGGCCCCGTAGTCGCGGCCGACCTTTTGCGTCGGATCAGAGAGGTAAGGGAACTCGAAGCCTTTTTCCTCCGCGCGTTCCTTCATGGCCGGCAGCTTCTCGGCCTCGGCGTTGTTTACGTTGATCGCCACGACTTGCACGTCTTTATCGGCATAGTCTTCTTGCAGGGCATTGAGTCGATCTTCGTATGCCTTTGCCACCGGGCATTGATTGCAAGTAAAGACAAGTGCGACTGCCTTGGCTTCCTTGAACTCTTCAAGCGAGTGCTTTTTGTCGTCGGTGCCGACTAAACCTTCAAATGCCGGGGCGGGGTCGCCGACGCTGAATTTGTCGTCGGCGTTTTTCCTGTCCGCCGAGGTGGCTGAGCTCGAGGCGCTCTGCCCTGATGCCCGCTCGTCGGCGCACAGTGTCACAACTCCCACGAGTGTCATCGTAACAGCAAAGATTCGCATGGTTGATGCCTCCGAGATCGTTGGGGTGATGCATGGCTCTGATATTGTACTGACTGAGGCGGAGTTGAAAAATGGGCTGTCGTGGCCACCGCGACTGCACGCGCGCCGCGAAATCTGCGGCGGCACTCCGCAATAACAGCGGGCTGGCGCTACAAATAACGCGTGGCGCCGATGGGCCGCTTTTCTCGTGGCCCACGGCCGAAATGAGCCGATTGAAGCAATCTTGCCTGTGGCCGAGCCGCAAGGTATACTATTTGCAGGTGCAAATTTTGCATCTTCAAGAAAATGTATAGCAAGGAACAGGTAGATGACCATTTCGATCACACGTGAGGAGTTCCTCGCCGACCGTCAGGGCAGGACGTTTGCCGACGTCGTCAGTGAATCGGCGCGGCCGTTTGAAGCGGCCCTCGAGTTCTTTAATGACGGCGATCGGCAGCGGCGCATGGAGGACTCGGAGATTCACCATGATCGCGCGCCGCTGGCCGGCGTGGTGCGGGAACTAGAATCGCTACCGGCCATCAACCGGTTCCTCGGCAGGATTCATCCGCGCCGCAGCCAGAGATTTCGCCAGGCAATCGGAGTCTTGATTCGCATGATCATGCAGCGGCGCGGATGGCGGAAAACTGGAAAGAAGGGGTCGTTGGGCGTGCGGAATACGGCGGCGGCGGGCCGGCCGCGGCACAACACAGGCGGGCTGGCGTTTTGGTTTATTCGCGCGGAGCGATACCAGAATCCGCAACGAAAGCCGTTCGCGTCGACCCGTAAACGGTGTCGCGACCTGGCAGCAACCGAGCCGCGCGAGTCGCGCAGCAGGACGCCAAAGAAGTCACAGGGCGATTCCAGGCAATCGGCGATTAAGTAACGCGACATGTTGCGCGCGCTCCGCCGAAGATGTGCAGATATCAACCGAGTTGAAGGCCGAAAGATTTACGTCGGCCCGCGTATGAACCTCTTCAAGCAATGGTTCTGGCGACGTTCCGCCCGTAGCGAGATGCTATCCCTTTATAGAAGAGGAATGGCGTGCGCCGAAAAGCAGGATTCACAAGGCGCCATGTCGGCGTACACGACGGCCATTGAGCACGCCGACGCCTCCGACGACGTGAAGGCCATGGCATTATACAACCGGGCTTTGCTTTTCGCCGCCGAAGGAAAGACAGACCAGGCTCTCGCCGATCTCGAGGCGGTAATGGAAATGCCGGTTCCACTGCGCGAAATCAAGCTGGCGGCGAGACGTCGACTCGAGCGGTTAAGAAATCGACTGTCAGCGACGGCACGCGCCAAGCGGGCGATCGCGCCGTGACGCGCTTCGCCGCTTGTCGGTTAATCGCTCATTAGGAAACTGGTTCCAAGGAAGTTCTTTGTGCGTATTTCACCACCCGAATTGAAGCCAGCCTCGAGCGATCATCTCCTGCTGCTCTACGTTGCCGACTTGGAACTAGAGGTAGACCGGCTAAGGAAACATGGGCAGTTCTTGCGACAGGCCGTGTGTGAGGGCTTAGCAAGCATGCGCGAAGTCCTGGCAGGGAGTACGCTGCCCGAGGAACCGGCGGCGAGTATCTCGCAGTCCGTCGACGAAGTCGCGGCCGTGCTGCGGGATCTTCAGGATCCTCCCGGCTACCATCCAGCCCATGATCAAGTAATTGCGATTGCGGTGCGTCCGCTGGTCGAGCAGGTGTTCCGGTGGCAGCAGCGTTTGTCGGGCGCTTCTCGAGCAATTCTGCACATGGAATTGGGAGCGGATACGATCAACTGGTTTCCGGCGCGCTTTCGGCATATTCTAGACAACCTGGTGTCGAACGCACTGAAATACCGTGACTTGGCGAAGGGTGAATGTCGCGTCACGGTTACGCTTAACCGCTGGGGCGATTCAATTGAATTGCGCGTCACCGACAACGGATTGGGCATGCCGCAAGATGAGCGAGCGGATGCATTTGAGTTATTCTATCGATCTGCGCCCATTCGCTCCGCCAGCCCGGGCGTCGGTTTGGCGGTGGTGAAGCTTCTCATCGAAGAAAGCGGTGGTTCACTTAATGTCGAATCCGGCGAGGGCAAAGGATCGAACTTCACCGCGCTCTTGCCGCGCTACGATGTCGGCGACTATTTAACTTGACCAGGTTTATTTACATTGGTTGGAAAGCTTAATGCCTGGATGCCGAATTAATGCTTAAATCCGGCCTCCCGTTGGTCGGCCTAAGTAAGATCGCAGTCCAAGGCCCAATAGAACGATCCTGTCTGAGGTGCAACGTGGACGAGCGTGAACTGACCATCGCCTGGCGAAATCTCTTTTCTGGAAAGGAGATCGATCAGGCTCAATTGGCAAAGGCCCAAGCGATCCTTGACGAGTTGAGCGGCGAAAGCCCGCTGCATCACCGCCTGGCAAAAGAGCTGGACGAGCTGAGGAAGCTGCAAAAGCCCCGTGTCAAGACTCGTAAAGGATCGGGTTCAGCGGATCGTCCATGATTTCGCCGACTTTCGTGCTCGGAGTCCAGATATCCCAGTCGCGCTGCTGGTTCTTGTTCTTGGGGTTCACCAAGCGCATGTCGGCGTCCATGTAGATGACGGTGAACACGCGGCGCGGCCGGTTGGTCGTATTGGGACCCGCGCGGTGAAGTGTCCAGCCTAAGTGGTAGCTTACGTCGCCCAGCGCGAACGGCTCCTGCACTTGATCGATCTTTTCCTTGCGCACCGCTTCACGGATTTGCTCTTCGCTTTCGGCACTGATCTCTAGATCGCGGCCGATGTGCTTGCGATGGCTGCCGCGGCCGAAGCAGAGCGGCCCCATTTCCAGCGGCGTGTCCTGCAGCGGAATCCAGGCCGTGACCGAGTGCGGGCTGGCCATCGGCCAGTACTGTTGATCGACGTGCCAGGGCGTGAAGCCTCCGGATGGCTCCTTGTACAGCGCTTGATCGTGCCACATGCGCACGCCGCGCGTGCCCATTAGCTCCGCCGCAATGCGCGCCAGCCGCCGGCTGAACGCCAGTTCGCGCGCCTTTTCGCTCAGCGGCCAGATGTTGCTGACCTGAATGAATGCCTGATCGTAGAGCGACCGCTCTTCAAACGGAACGTCTTTGAGCGGATTCTGCTCCGCCACGAGCCGGTCGATTTCTGGCGCATATTCATTGAGCAACGCCGGGCTGAGCACTCCGGGAAGTCGCACGAAGCCGTCTTCGCGAAAACACCGGATCGTGTTCTCATCGAGCGGGTACGGCGCATCGAGCTCGTGGGCGGGCATGGAACGCGGCTCCTAAAGGATGAATCATTATAGTGCCGCGGTCGACGTATATTCCAGAGATAGCTCACCGCAGGCCGGCGGCGAAGCGTGGCTGGGGCAACGCCCAGCTTTTGCGCAACTAGCGTGGTGCTGTGATTGATAGCCTCCCGCAGCTTGCGGCCATGTGCTTGCCGCCGCTGCCATCGCAGCAAGAATGCAGACATGCGATATCTTGTGCGCGGAAGAGTGAAACCCGGAAAAGAGCGAGCGCTTTTGGAGGCGATAGAGCGCGGCACGCTCGGCGCCGGATCGGTCGCCGAGGGCGAATACCTGCGCAACATGCAGGATGCCCGCTTGTTCGACGACGGCACGGCGCGCTGGGTCGAGGTCTGCTATTGCAACGTACCGCTGGAAGAAGAGCGGCCGTACTGGGAAGAATTCTTCGACCTGGTGAAGATTCAGGATGCGCACTCGCGCACGAAATGCCGCGACGAGAATGGCACGGAGCCGTGGGCCTGCGGCGATTGCGATTGCACGGCGCGGCTCGAAGCACGGCTGGCGGAGGAGGCACCGGCGTTTTTGCCTGTTTTGCAATCGAATGTAGCAGGCACCGGGCACGCGGCAACCGGTTCAGGTCGCCGCGGCGACGTCGGCGTGCCGTAGCAGAAGCTCGGTTCGCGTTTGCATCCGATCAAAGTAGGTACCTACAAATCGCGCTGTTACGGCACACGGAGTGTGCCTACTACATTTCGCTTCGAATCACGCAATCCTTGCGCCGTCGTCTTCGGCGAGGCAAATTTGTAAATGCCGCCGTCTTGCGTGACATAGTACACTTCGCCCGCATCATCTTCGCCGAACGACATCACCGGCAGACCATTCGGGACGATCGTGCGGTTCGCCGTGACCTCTTTCTTCTCGGCGTCATACCACAGCGCCCAGATCTGGCCGGAGACGAAATCGGCATAGAGATAGGCACCT
>DATFGJ010000416.1:0-2729 GCA_035249585.1 Lacipirellulaceae bacterium | reverse complement strand
TTCCACTGTGCCGATAGGTAACTCGGGCAACGCCGCCGACACCCGGTTTGACGGCACGGGCATTGGCGCCGTCGCCTACAACTATCGAATTGGCACTACCGAGGTTACCAACGCTCAGTATGCCGAGTTTCTCAATGCCGTCGCCGCTTCAGATCCGTATGAGCTTTATAACACCGCCATGGGGACTCAAACCTGGGGCGGAATCGTCCGCAGCGGATCATCCGGCAGCTTCACCTATGCCGTGAAAGCGCCCGCGCTTAGCGGCAGCTACTCGTACGATGCTAAGCCCGTGGTGTTTGTTTCCTGGTACGACGCCATCCGCTTCGCCAATTGGCTGCACAACGGCGAGGGGAGCGGTGACACCGAAACCGGTGCCTATACCTTGTTGGGCGGAACTCCGACGCCATCCAATGGCCACAGCATAACGCGCAATCCGGGTGCGCGTTGGTGGCTGCCAAGCGAAGACGAGTGGTACAAGGCGGCCTACTACGATCCGAGCGCCGGCGTTTACTACGACTATCCAACGGGCACCAACGGTATTTTGAACAACAACCTGCCCACGAGCGACACGGGCAATTCAGCAAACTTCGTGGATGCCCATCTCACGACCGGCGATTCGAGCTTTCCCATGACCGACGCCGGCGCATACGCCCGCTCGCACAGCCCCTACGGCACATTCGATCAGGGCGGCAATGTGTGGGAGTGGAACGAGGCGCTCTTCACGTTTACGCAGGGAACCTACCGCGGCGCTCGCGGCGGCGCCTGGAACGTCCTCGCCGGCACTTTGCATGCGTCGTTCTGGAGCGTCGACTACCCGGCGGGCAATCTCAATGGCGGCTTCATACAAGGTTTTCGTGTCGCAAGCGTCCCTGAACCTAGTTCGCTGTTGTTAGGAATGTTGGCCAGTCTGGGACTGTTGCTGCGCCAGAAACGTTGCCGAGGCTGAGCGCTATATGGGCGGCGGGTTCGTTCTATACGGCATCGCCGGCGCTGGCTGGCCGCTCTGCTGCGAGGCACCGTCGACGCCGCCGACTACGTCGTCTGGCGAAACGGGTTTGGAACGACATAAGCGCAAGACGATTACGAAGTGTGGCGGTCCAACTTCGGAGCCTCGCTCGGTCCCGGCAGCGGCTCGGCCGGGTACCCTCTGGGTGCCTCCGCCGCGCCGCTGTCGGCCGCCGTGCCCGAGCCATCCGCCGCGCTGTTGTTGCTTCTCGGCGCTATCGCACTCCTGCAACTGCCCGTCAACCGCCGGAAAAATCCGGCTCTTTTTATGGGTTGACAAATGTATACTAGATGTGCTATGCTATGCACACGCTGGATTCTCGGCGATTCGTTCCTTGACAATCCCAAGTGAGCCGTCCGCTATTAGTTTTTAGCCATCAGCCGCGAAGCGAAGGCATTTGCCCGCAAACCGTCTCGACTTGCAATCGACCGGGCTGTCGGTGCGCGCCACGGACCCCTTCTTGGCGTGTCCAGATCGCATCAGATGTCCAAAAGTATGTGGGGGGACTTTTGGACATCTGCCGCATCTGGCTGAAAGCCGATTCGCTCATGTCTCCAAAACGCGACATGTGCGCACAACCCACACCCAATAATTTTGCGCACCTGTAAACGCGGTAAACCGGAGAGATTGCACAAACCTAATCGCATCAGCTGTTCGAAAGTAGGTGGGGGAGTTTTGGACAACTGATGTGACGCCTGAAGTGCCTGACGAATAACGCCTCACCTCGGGGGGTTTTTGTCACCCCCCCGGGGCGAAATTCAAATAGTTTCGCCCCACCTCCACACGCCAAACCTCAACCGCGCACCAACTTGCGCGGGCAAGGTGGGACGAAACCCGCCGAGTTTCGCCCCACGAGAAAAAGAAAAAAATTTCGGTGGGGCGAAATTCAAGTGCCCGTCATCGGGAAGGATCCGGGTAGCGATGTTAATCACGCGTGTCGAGCCGCAACGTGGCCGCGACCGGATAGTGGTCCGAAGGCCAATGGCCATCGTAGCTCGAGCGCACGATCGAGGCGGCGGTCGGTGTGAACTCGTCGGTGTGCAGGATGAAGTCGATCCGCGAGCCGGCCGTGCGACCGCTCCAGGCGCTGAACGTCGATTCCTCGCGCGTCCGCTCCGGATGCACGGCGCGGAAGCTGTCGACGAGGCGCCGTCCGGTCGCGCCCTTCGCCCCGACCAACTCGGTGACCGCTTTCGAATCCTCGGGAGCGTTGAGATCGCCCATCACGATCGCCGGCAGGCCTTCGGCCAAATCGGTGAGCCGCCTGCGAACGAGTTGGGCCGATTGCTCGCGAGCCGGGACGCTGATGTGGTCCCAGTGCATGTTGAGCACGAAGATCTCGCGGCCCGATTTGCTGTCGGCCAGGCGCACCCAGGACGCAATTCGCGGCACGGCATCGGGCGCGGTGTAGAACGTCGTGCCCGGCTTTTCGGGCGTCGCGCTAAGCCAAAACGAGCCCGCGTCGAGCTCGCGGAAGCGATCCTTGAGATAAAATATGCCCGAGTATTCGCCCTCCGTCTTGCCGTCGTCGCGGCCGATGCCGTAGAAGTCGAACTCTCGCAGCGCACTTTGCAGATCCTCGATTTGCAGATGCCGCGCTTCCTGCACGCCCAAAATGTCGGGCAAACTCTCGCGAATCACGCGAATCGCGCGCTCGCGCCGCGGATGCTCTGGGTCCGTCCAGTCGTTTTCGCTCGCCTCCTCCTGCGGCTTGCCGTAGCTG
>DATFGJ010000415.1:0-3079 GCA_035249585.1 Lacipirellulaceae bacterium | reverse complement strand
AGCCTGTAGGAAAGAGCACCGCCTCTTCGATGTTGTATTCGTCCATGATCTTGAGCCAGGTCTCGACCTGCTGGGCCGGACTCATGCCGCGCCCGTAGCCGGGATAGCCGAGCGTATCGAAGAGGTCCGTGTCGAACGGCTGATCCGACGGCCACAGGCCCGAGTTGCGGCGGTCCCACGGCGGTTCCAAATATTTACGGATGTCGCTTTGGCGTTCCAACACATGTCCATCGGCGTCGATTACCGGCGGCCAGTCAGCCATGATTCGCCTCCTCGATTATTTTTGAGCTCACGGGGCCGGATCGTATCACCGCGCCGGGACGTGTCAACCGTTTTTGCACGGCGATGTTGGGGTCTGGCCAGAAGATAATAACGCGGATCAGTTAGTTTTAGGTTGACAGCAATCACGTCGGCGAATATTTTCGGCGCAGAAGAGCGTTGTTCACGCCGGCAAACATGATGCCGGGAAAACTTATGAACGCAATTATCCTTGGATCGAATCTCCATCCGCGACTTGGCGCAGGTGCCAGGCTGATTCGTCGCAATGATAATGCCCGGAGTTTGCCGATCGCGGCGCTTGTCATGATTTTTCTTAGTGCCCATGCTGCAAGCGTGTTGGCGGCGCAGGTGAACCCGCTCGTCAAAGTCGTCGTCGGCTATGGTTCTACCGACGGCGGGGTGACGATATTGGGGTTTGCCAAGGAAACCAAACTTTTCGAGAAGCGCGGCCTCGATGTGGAGCTCGTCGGCATGGGCACCGGATCGGTATCCTTGCGAGCGCTGATCGCCAAAGATCTGCAGATTGCCTCGCTCTCCGGTTCCGGCTTGGTGCAAGCCGCATTGCAGGGGGCCGACACAGTCTTGATTGCCGCCCTGATCAACGGATTTGTCTTCAAGGTTTTCGCCGCGCCGGAAATTGCCAGTCCGGCGCAACTCAAAGGCAAGAAATTAGGCGTCAGCCGCTACGGCGCCACGTCGGATTTCGCCGTACGGCTGGCGCTAAAAAAGTGGCGGCTCAATCCCGACCGCGACGTCAGCATTCTGCAAATCGGCACATCACAGGACACGGTGCGCGCCATGCAGACCAAGATGCTCGACGCCGGGGTGCTGAGCGGCACCTCGTCGCTGATCGCGCGCAAAGCGGGCTTTCGTGAGCTCGGAGACCTCGCCGACCTGGGACTGCATTACCCGACGTCGGCTATCGGCACAACGAAATCTTATCTCCAGAAAAACGAGGGGATCGTGAAAGAATTCATGCTCGCCTACATCGAAGCGGTCCATGATTTCAAACGCAATAAAGAAGCCGCGATAACAATTTTGAAGAAATATACGCGCAACGACGACCGCGAGGTGCTGGAGGATACCTACAATCATGCCGCAAGCAAGTATCTGGCTTTGCCGATTCCGACAATCGAGGGCATCCGGACAATTCTGACGGAGCTTTCAACCACAATAGCGGCGGCGAAGAGCGCCGATCCGGAACAATTCGTCTCGTACAAGATCGCGCGCGAGATCGAAGCGAGCGGTTTTGTTAAACGGCTCTACGAGAAGTAAAGAGAGTCGATTGTGGATTGTGGTTCGCGCTGAGCCTGTCGACGCATTCCAAAGCTGTTTTCACCAAGCTACTACGAAGCGAGTCAATTTTACACGCTGGCTGTCAAGCCGGCACAATTACTCGCCATCGGGGCCTGCTCGCTCCATTTTCAGTGTTTGGATCTGGCGAGCGAACCGATAAGACGCGAGCAGCGTTTGTGGTGCCGCGCACGCCTGAGCGCAGTTTCCCTTCTAGGTCAGTCGCGGCCGCTTGTCCTCGCTCCGATCACTCAAACTTCGGCTTCTCTTTGAGATAATACTTCGCGAGAAATTATCGAGCGAGGCTTTCACCGATCACCGCTGGCCTCAGCTTCCAAGTCAATGGAAGGGCAAGCGCGCAGAGCGCCGCCATGATCCAAAACCCTTGCGCGCCGACGCGCGCATAGAGCGCGCCCGAAACAAAAGTGAGCAACGCGACGGCTGCGCCGATGCCCACCGTACCGTAAATCGCTTGGGCCGTCCCATCGAGGCCTCGCGGCACGATGCGGGCGAGCAGACGCATGCACGCGAGGTGAAGCAACGCAAAGGTGACGCCGTGCAACGGCTGCACCAGGGCAAGCGCGATCACCTCGGTGGTTTGCGCCGCCACCACCCAGCGCAGCATACCGGCCAGGGCCGCAAGGGCGAGCGCGCCGGCCGGCGTCAGCCGCGTCACGAGCGCCGGGCCGATGGCGAAGAACACGAGCACCTCGGCGGCAACCGACTCGGACCAGAGCAAGCTTGCGATAGCCGGGCTGATGCCTGCAGCGCTCCAGCGGATCACCGCAAAGGCGTCGTGCATGGCGTGGCTGCCGAGGATGAGCGCCGCGACGAGCACAAGATTCCGGAACAGCGGCAGCCGGAGCAGAATGAGAACACCACCCGCCGGCGCTCGCACCGCATCGGCTGTACGATGGTGAATCAGTTCGGGCACGAGAATAGCAGCAAAAGCCGCCGCGCCGAGCAGTGCGGCCTGCAGGCCGATGATCACGTCGAGCCCGAACGCGCTCACCGCCTGCCCCGACAGCAACGTGCCGGCGATGAAAGCAGCCGAGCCGGTGCCGCGCACCCAGCCATACTCGAAGCCCCGGCGGCCGCTGCCCGGCGGCGGCGCGGCGGATCCCAGCGACAAGGCGTCGGACAAGATGGTAATCGGCGCCAGCGACGCGGCGTGCAGCAGGCTCATGCCAAACAAAATCCAAAATCCATGCGCCGCGAGATAGCCGAGGGTCACCGAGGCGGCAAGCGCGATGCAGACAACGAGCACGACGCGGAGCGCCTGGGTCAAGTCGCCGATGCGGCCTGCGAGGGGCGCCGTGAGGAGTCGCACGGCCGTGCCGGCGCCGAGCACGAGCCCGAGCTGATCGGGCGCCAACCCCCGCGCGCTGACAAACGCAGGCAGGAATGGCGAAGCGACTCCGAATGCCGCATACATCGCGGCATAGAGCAGGATGAATCTTGGCAGTGTCGTCGACCGGGCTGAATCGAACATGGCTTTCATGAAAAG
>DATFGJ010000414.1:0-9369 GCA_035249585.1 Lacipirellulaceae bacterium | reverse complement strand
AAGCAATCTATGAAGCGCTGCGCTTGTGCCCGACAGCATCTGTTCGCTGCCGAACCGAACACATCTATGTCTACAATTGAAAGCAGCTTAACTGGGCGATCGACGCCGCCGTCGAGCTGTAATTCTTATGGTATCAAATGTTCACACGAAACCGCAAGCCGGTCGGCGCAACGGTTGACCACCTTTGACTCGACCGCAACTCAACGCAACCCGCACGGTTTCACTGTTTTGTGCGGCCGGACCACAGGCGAACGGCCAATTGCCAAGCATCTGTGTTGAAAGCATTCCACCCATAGCGCCGGCCTCCGATGAACCCAGCTGCGGAAATTGCTTTGGAACAACACATCGCAGACGCCTGGCCGGTCGCGGCGTGGCGAGACTCGCACGTCGTGCTGGGCGTTTCAAGCGGTCCGGATAGCGTGGCGATGTTGCGGGCCGTGATGTCGATTAAAGCCCACGGCGGCGGCCGAGGACGGCTCTTCGTGGCCCATTTTAACCACGCAGCTCGAGGGGCCGACGCCGATGCAGATCAAGGCTGGTTGGACGCTCTCTGCCGCCGGTTGGGGGTTCCACTCGAAACGGCCCGGGCCGACACCTCGATCGCGTGCTCGACAGGCGACGGCTGGGAAGCCGCCGCCAGGGCCGCCCGCTACAGATTCCTGACGGAAACTTCCGAGAAGTTCGGCGCCCGGTTTGTTGCCGTGGCTCACACCGCCAACGACCAGGTCGAAACCGTGCTACATCGCATTCTGCGGGGAACTGGCTTGGCGGGCCTGGCCGGCATGCGGCCAAGCCGGCCGCTCTCGCCCAGTGTTGCGCTGGTTCGGCCCCTGCTGAGAGCCAGCCGGCGCGACGTGCTGGAGTATCTTGCGGCCATTGGCCAGGACTATCGAACCGATCCGACGAACAGCCACACGCGCTGGACACGAAACCGGCTGCGAAACGAGTTGTTGCCCCATCTGCGGGAGCGTTACAACTCGGCTGTCGATGATGCCCTGCTGCGCCTCGCTGCCCAGGCCGATGAAACCCAGCAAGTGATCGACCGCGTCGTGGCCGAGCTTGTTCGAGAATGTGTCGTGGTCGAGCGCTCGACGCAGCCGGCCGTGGAAAATAAAGGTCTTCGCGTGTGTCTTCATTGTGATCGCTTGCACACCGCGCCAATGCTATTGATTCGAGAAGTCTGCCGCGCCGCTTGGCGCGATGCAGACTGGCCGATGCAAGCGATGGGCTTCGACGAGTGGCAGGCGGTGGCCGAGCTGGTTCAGGGCCGGCGCGAAGCACCGATCAATCTGCCTGGGGGCGTGCGTGCTTGCCGCGTGAGAGACACCGTTCAGCTCGATGCCAGTGCATGAGGGGCGATTGCTAGCGTCGACGGCATCCACCGGCCCTGTAGCGGCCAGTTTCCCTCGCGTCATCCCTTGACCCGCTGGGCCGCGGGTTTCTACCATACGCCGCCCTAATCTGCGCAGATGCAGCAGATTACGGGCCGTGCGGCCGACTACGGCGGCGCCGGCGCTTCGGCATGCGCGCTCGAAGCATGGATTAATCCGAGGATCGCAGCCATCTTTACCCGCATGGTCAACACTTGCTGGCCGCTTTTTCAATGGGGCCTGTTCCTTACCATCGCGGCTGCGCTGGGTGTTGGCGGCTACTACTACATCCGCTTGGACGATGAGATCTGCCGCCAGGTCGAACAGCGGTTGGCCGCTCACTATCCCAATTTGAGCGTACATGTCGGACGCGCCCGCTATGACCAAGACCACGGCATCGCGATTTACGACGTTTCATTCACCGCGCCGAACGATACGGATGGTTCGCCGATTGCGTCAATCGATGAAATGTATCTGGCAGGCAAGTTTGGCGCCGCGGAGTTGATTTCGGGTGAGCTTCCACTCGAGCGCATCACGCTACAACAAGCACATCTACGAGTGATCCGCGAAGGAGACGGCCAATGGAATGTGGCCGCCCTTGTGCCATTGCCTCGATTTGGTGGCGAGTGCCCGCTGGTCACGATCGAGGACGCAACCGTAGTTTTTGAGGACGCGGCGTGCCCCCAGGCCACTCCGTTAAACGTACGGGATGTCGATCTGACGCTCACGCGCCTTGAGCAGTCCGCTGAGGCGGGCTCCACGCCGCGGTATCGCGTCTCGGGTACGGTCACTGGCTTGCCGGTTCGCGAGCTGAGCTGTGAAGGCGAATTTGGCACAGCTGACGGCGCATTCAATCTGGCCGTCAAGATGCGGGGTCTTGAAGCCACCCCCGAGCTGCTCGATTCATTTCCTTTGCTTGAGCGCGAGCATCTTCATGGCGCGGAAATATCGGGGCGTGCCGACGCGGACCTGTACGTAACTCGACTTTCGGCATTGGGCGAGCTGAACTGGACCGCGGAAATCAAGATCGACCGCGGACGGCTGGCCCATTCGCGGCTGTCCGAGCCGTTTACCGATGTCATGCTCGATGCGCGAGCGGATTGCGAGGGCCTGAAGATCGACAACCTGACAGGAAAATGGGGGCCTGCGACGCTGGCAATTGCATGCCAGCGCGCGGGTTGGTCAGCCAGCGCGCCGCTTGGATTATCGGCGAAGGCAGTAGGTCTTCCATTAGACGATCGGGTGAAATCAGTTTTGCCTGCTGCATGCCAGCGCGCGTGGCAACGATTCCAGCCGGGCGGAAACATCGACGCGGAGTTCCGCACGACATTTGATGGCGAAAACTGGCGGCCGCAATTCTCGGCCGAGTGTCGCGATCTTTCGCTTACGGACCGAGACAGGTTTCCGTACTTGCTGGAGGAAGGGACCGGAACAATTCAGTACGTTCCTGCCATCGGCAGTGAAGCGGACCGCTTCGCCATGGATATCACGGCATTGGGCGCAGGCCGGCCCGTGCGCATCGTTGCCGAATTAAGCCACCTCGCGCCCGCGGAACCGGAAGGTCCGACAACGGCAATCGGCGTGGCGGTCAATGCGGCAGGGCATGGTGATACGCGCTCGGCTGGATATCGCGGAATACACAGCCAGGATATTTCCGGGCCCAATCTCGTTCATCCCGTCGGTTGGGTCGACATTGCCGGCACCGACATTCCGCTGCACGAACAGTTGATGGCGGCGCTTCCGGATACCGTGGAGCCATTCGTTCGTTCGCTGCGCGGGCAAGGGGCCGTCGACTTCCACTTCCGCGCGGAATGGAACGACCGCGCGCAGCCGAGGGCCAACGTGACCCAGGATATCGTGCTCAAGGATTGCTTGATTCAATACGCGAAATTTCCCTACGCCTTGCACCATGTGCGCGGCGTCATCTCGGAGCGCAACCGAATATGGACTTTGCACAACCTGGAAGGCTGCGGCGCAAGCCAGTCGACGGTTGTCACGTGCAATGGCACTTCAACTCGGCGCGGCGACGACAGCCTGGTCGACCTCGTGTTTGACGCGGCGAACGTGCCCCTCGATGAAACGCTGAAAGCGGCGCTTCCGGCCACCGGACAGCAGGCCTGGGACGAGCTTCGGCCGCAAGGACGCGTCGACTTTTCGGCACATGTGCTGCACGAGACGGGTCAAGAGAAACCGGTTATTGAGATTCAGCTGCAGCCGCGCGAGCGGTCGGTCTCGATTGAGCCCCGACGCTTTCCTTATCGACTGGAGCAGGTGCAGGGTGCGGCCAGGTTTCAAGCCGGGCGCGTCGATCTGTCGAACCTGTCAGGACGGCATGACCGCGCCAATTACTCGGCCTCTGCTGGTACGTGGCAGGCCGCGCCCGATGGTGGCTGGCGGCTTGAACTTCAAGGGATCAACATCGATCGTCTCACGCCGCGCCGCGACCGCGATCTGCTGGCCGCCCTGCCCCCGGCGCTGCAAACAATCGTCGAACGATTGCAGCCCACCGGCAACTTCGCGGTGCACAACAGTGCCGTGGGCCTGGCCGGAGGAGCGCAGACGAGCAGAATGGCGGCCGCCTGGGATGTTCGACTTCTATGCCATCAAGCTGCGTTTCAGGGAGCATTTTCGCCGCACGGCGTAACGGGTGAGATCCGGCTCCTGGGTCGGAACGATTTGCCGACGCCCTATGCGGCCGGCGAACTCGATTTGGATTCGCTGGTTTGGAAGGATATTCAGTTTACCAATGTGCGCGGCCCCATTTGGATTGATTCATTGTATTGCCTATTTGGCGAACTAGCGGCCCAACGTCAGGGCCAGCCTCCGCGCCGCTTGACAGGCGACGCGTACGGCGGCAGCCTCGCGGCAAATGCTGTTTTGCAGCATGGCCCCGACCCGCGTTACGAGCTGGACGTCGCATTGGGCGGTGTGAATCTCGCACGCTTCTCCAGCGAACGGCTTGGCGGCTCCGGCGGATTGAGCGGCACGGTTTCCGGCAAGCTCACGCTCGCGGGCACCGGCCGATCGCCGCAAACGCTCAGCGGTGGCGGTGAATTGCACGTCGTCGAAGGCAACATCTACGAGCTGCCGTTCCTGATGAGTTTGCTCAAAGTACTTAAGAATCGCACTCCCACTTCCACGGCATTCGATCAATGCGACATGCGCTTTGCGATCCAAGGCGAACATATCCAGTTCCAGCAGCTCAACCTGTTGGGCGATGCGCTGAGTTTGTACGGCAATGGAGAGACGAACTTCAATCGCGACTTGAACCTTGTGTTCTATACTTTGATTGGACCGGCCGACCTTCCCATTCCGTTGTTAAAAAACCTCGCCGGCCAGGTAAGTCAGCAGGGAATGCAATTGAAGGTGGTGGGCAAGTGGGACAACCCCGAAGTGCAGCGCAAGGCACTGCCCGCCCTGAACGATGCCTTCCAGCAAATACAGGCAGAGATCCAAGCGGGAGCGGCGACATTAACGCCTTCCACGGCGGCCCGTGAAACGTTCGCCCCGCCGCGATAGTTCGTATTGTAGCAGGCACCCGGAAGTCGCTCCAGGTCGCCGCGGCGACGTCGGTGTGCCGCAGCAGGGTAAGGAATTAGCGCTCCTATGCTCAAAGCGAACGGCACACGGAGTGTGCCTGCTACATAGCGGAGTGTGCCTGCTACCGAGGAGACGTCAAATGACCATGGCTCCCTTAGGCGGAATCGTCACCAGCGCGGCAGGATCGCCGCTGTCGCAAACCGCCGGCAGCGAAACCGAACGCGTGCAAAGGGACTCGACCCATCAACAGCGGCAAGCGGATTCCAGCCAACAAGCCGAACGGGCCGCGGGAATCGGCGAGACCGACGAGGACCAGCAAAGCTCAGAACGCGATGCCGATGGCCGCCGTTTATGGGAAGCACCTGTAAAGCCACAAAACAAAGCGACTGAGGAAGAGTCTGCAGCAACGGTCGCCCGACAAAGTAAAGATGCATCGGGCCAATCCGGCACGCAGCTGGATCTGACGGGGTGATTAGATGTCAGATTTCATATCTCCGGTCCAATCGCAATTCGTCACCTGATCCCTGACACCTGACACCTCGCTATAATAATACATCGCTGCATCCCAACCGATTTAGTGACTCGATTCCTGCCATGCACTTTACAAAAATGCACGGCGCCGGCAACGACTACATTTACGTCGATTGCTTTGCCGAAGCCGTGCCCCGCGACATCCCGGCCCTTGCGCGGCGCATGTCCGAGCGCCGCCTCGGCGTCGGCGCGGACGGGCTGATTCTCATCTGCCCGTCGAACCGGGCCGACGCGGAAATGCGCATGTTCAATGCCGACGGCTCGCCGGCCGAGATGTGTGGCAACGGCATCCGCTGCGTCGCCAAATATTTGTACGACCACGGCATTCGCCGGCGCGAAACGCTCGAAATCGAATCGGCCGGCCGCATTTTCGCGCTGGAACTCAAAATTGCCCGCGGCGTCGTCGACCGCGTGCGGGTTGACATGGGGCAGCCGATCTTGATCCCGGAGCAAATTCCGACGAAACTTCGCGCTTCCAGCGCACCCGAGCAGCCCGTTGTCGAGCTTCCGGTCGCCGTCGGCGGCCGCGAATTGCGCGTCACGTGCGTCTCGATGGGTAACCCGCACTGCGTCGCGTTTGTCGACCAACTTGGCGATGAACTGGTGCTGGGCATCGGGCCACAGCTGGAAGTTGCCTCGCAGTTTCCGAATCGCACGAATGTGGAGTTCGCGAAGGTCCTCAGCGGCCGTGAGCTCGAGCAGCGAACTTGGGAGCGCGGATCGGGCGAGACACTCGCGTGCGGCACAGGCGCATGTGCGGTGTGCGTGGCCGGCGTGCTCACGGGGCGCACCGGTCGCGAAGTGCAGATTCACCTGCGCGGAGGCGACCTCGAGATCGAGTGGCGTGAGGCCGACAACCACGTTTACATGACTGGCCCGGCGATAGAAGTCTTCAGCGGCGATTGGCGAGTCAATTAACAACATAGCCGGTCCATCTTGGGTCGGTACTCAGATACATGGCCGGCCCATTTTAAGCCGGTCGTCTGCCCGGCCAAGATGGCCGGGCTATATATCGGATGAAACACAACAAGCGACGCAAACTGAAATTGCCACGCGCTCTCGTGAAGGTCGGCGGCCTTGTGACCGCCGAAGCGATCCGCGCCTGGATGAGCACGCTCGACTACCGGGCCGCGTTCTACGACCGCTCGGTCGACCCGGCACTCGGTATCGGCGGCCCCCGAATTTATATCTTCTGGCACGAGAACATCCTGGCCCCGCTGTACCTTCGCGGCCATTGCCGCCTGACGATGCTGCTCAGCCAGCACAACGATGCCGACATCCTGGCGCGCATCGCCTATCACTTCGGTTTCGACTGTGTGCGCGGATCGACCTATCGCGGTGGAGCGCGCGCCATTTGGGAACTTTTCGAGCGCAGCCATCGGCACCATCTCACCATGACGCCCGACGGCCCACGTGGACCGCGTCGAAAGCTGGCTCAAGGCCCCGTCTACCTGGCCTCGCGGCTGCAATTGCCACTGGTGGTGATGGGCTTCGGTTACGACCGGCCCTGGCGCGCGACGAGCTGGGACCGCTTTGCCGTGCCGCGGCCATTTTCGCGCGCTCGGGCGGTTATCGGCCCGCCGCTCATGTTGCCTCACGATTTGACGCGCGCCGGCCTGGAGCAGTGTCGCCAGCGCGTCGAGAACCTTCTCAACGGCTTCACCGCGGAGGCCGAAGCTTGGGCAGCGGCCGGCACGCGTAAAGCGGGCGAGGTCGTGATGACGCCACAGTCGGCCCGAACGCCGATCTCAGGCGTCAATTCTTCGGACGCCTCTCAATGGCACGTCCCGTCGCGCGCCGCCTAATGGCCGCCGCGGCGATCACGCTCGACAGTCGACCAATCATCGCCGTGGCGCCGAATGCGGTGGTCGAGGCAGACGGCTCTTGTTTCCCGCCACGTGGTGTGCTAATGTACACTTCGATGCGCTCGCCTTGAGCTGACCCGGTGCGCGAGTCCACCTCGGTGTGGAAGCTCTCTAGGTGCGCCGTTCGTTGATCATTATGGTACGCTGCGCTAATGGTGCACCTGCCGGTGATTGGTTCATGCTGTGTCCAAAATCGCATCAGGTGCTCAAAAATAGCGAGGGGAATTTTGCGCATCTGATACTTCCCGAATGCAACAGCAATAGCCGGCCTCTCTGAGAGCCGGTCACGCGGGCCAGATTCCAGTTTTTTGCAGTGGTCCAATGGGTACGGCCAATCTCTCTTTCGAGTGCGTCACAATTGCGTTATCTTCGATAGCGTATGGTGACGTCGTCAACGCAACCTACCCAGCAAACCCTCACCGTCTCGCAACTGACGGCGCAGATCAAAGATGCGCTGGAAGGCGAGTTCCCCAGTGTGTGGGTCGCCGGGGAAATATCGAATTGTTCACGCCCGCAGTCGGGCCACTGTTATTTCACGCTCAAAGACGACCAGGCCCAGATTCGCGCCGTCATGTGGCGATCGTCGGCTGCGCGGCTGAAGTTTGATCTGGCCGATGGGCTCGATGTCATTTGCCACGGACACATCGACGTCTACGCGCCGCGCGGAAGCTACCAATTAGTCGTCGACGAGCTGCAACCCAAAGGCATGGGAGCGCTGGAGCTGGCCCTGCGCAAGTTGCGCGAGAAGCTGGCCGCGGAGGGCCTGTTTGATCCGGCGCGGAAGCGCAAGTTGCCGGCGTTCCCCCGCCGGCTCGCGTTTGTGACCAGCCCGACCGGCGCGGCAGTGCGAGATTTTCTGGAAGTGCTGCGGCGGCGTTGGCGCGGAGTGGACGTGCTGGTGATTCCGGCCCGCGTGCAGGGCGATGGGGCCGCCGCGGAAATCGTCGCCGGCATCGGGTTGGCAAATCGCCTCTCACCGCCGCCTGATGTGCTTGTAGTGGGCCGCGGCGGCGGAAGCATGGAAGACCTGTGGGCCTTCAATGAAGAACCGGTCGTGCGGGCCATCGCCGCATCGCGCATTCCAACCGTGTCGGCCGTTGGCCATGAAATCGATGTTACGCTCGCCGACCTGGCGGCCGATGTGCGAGCGCTTACCCCCAGCGAAGCGGCCGAGCGCGTGGTGCCGGCGGCTGAAGAAATAAGTGCCCGCGTGCGCGCCTATCAACAGCGGCTGCGGCATGCGGCCCATCGCCGCGTCATGCTGTTGAGAGCGCGCTGGGAGGGCGTCGCGAGTCAGCGGCCTTTCCGC
Source organism: Lacipirellulaceae bacterium (assembly GCA_035249585.1). GTDB lineage: Bacteria > Planctomycetota > Planctomycetia > Pirellulales > Lacipirellulaceae > JABDGM01. Next base: position 754 of record DATFGJ010000414.1, on the reverse strand, counting down.
CGGCCGTTCGATTTGATTCATGATCGGAGCCGGCGGCTGGACGAGCTTACGTTGCACGGCAATGCGGCCATACGCCGGCTACTGCGCGACCGCCAAAACCAATTGGCCATGATCGCCGGCAAGATCGCCTCGCTCAGCCCATTGGAAGTCCTGGCCCGAGGATATACGATTACGCGCGACCACGCTTCCGGCGATGTGATCCGCTCAACCAAACAACTACGCACGGGCCAATCGATCGTGACCCGTTTCGCGGCTGGCGAGGCCGTGAGCACAGTCGAATCGATTAATATGAAATGAAAATACGAAAGACACCTCGCGCAGAGGCGCAGAGGACGCAGAGAGCAGTTGTTAAATCAACAAGATTTTTTCACTAGTCTGCGCTAATCAACACTAATGAACCATTAGTGAAAATTAGTGAAGATTAGTGTTCCCCACCTCCGCGTTCTCTGCGCCTCTGCGTGAGACCTGTCGAAGTGGCTAGTTTCAGGATTACATAATTCAATGGCCAAGAAAAAGTCTACGCCGCGAGATGAATGCGTTGCCTCGTTCGAGCAGTCGCTTGAGGAGCTGGAAAAAATCGTGGCCGAACTGGAAAGCGGCAAGCTTGGCCTGTCGGAAGCCCTAGCGCGGTACGAAGAAGGTGTCAAGCACTTGAAGGGCTGCCAGGAGCTCTTGGAGCGCGCCGAACGCAAGATTGAATTGCTGAGTGGCGTAGATGCCGACGGCAATCCCGTTACCCAACCATTCGAGGAAA
>DATFGJ010000413.1:0-4175 GCA_035249585.1 Lacipirellulaceae bacterium | reverse complement strand
CTGAAATCCAAGCTTGGGCGCGACACGACCTGGGTCGCCAGCTACACCAACGACGTGATGGGCTATATTCCGTCGCAACGAGTGTTGGCCGAAGGCGGCTACGAAGGGGGCGGCTCGCGAATTCCGTATGGCTTGCCGGCCGTGTGGACCGCAGAGGTTGAGCCGCAAATTGTTGAGGCGGTGCACCGGCTTGTCGGCGAGCAGAAGAGCAGAAGTGCGGCAGAGCCGTAGCAAACAAGAGGGCGAGTTGAAGGCATTCCTCGCGTTCGTGTGCGCTCCGGCCGAAAAGTGCAGTTGACAATTGTCCACTAGTACGTTATGCTCAACCCAAATTCCATTCTGGCCGCTCTTTGGTAATCAGCTCGTAGGCATTGGGCGTTCGTTGCTAGTCGCTGGGTGCGGGTTCGTGCCCCTCGGCTCGCAGCCTTCCTATGCGCTACCGGTGCGCGCCGCTGGTAGTGATTCGTGGCGTGTCCAAATCGCTACAGATGTGCAGAACCCACGCCAGAGAGTTTTGCGCATCTATGCCAAAGTGACATCAGATGTCCAAAAGTACGTGGGGGGAGTTTTGGACAACTGATGTGGCACCTTGAGGTGCCTGCCGTATTTCGCCCCACCTGGAGGTAGTTTTGCCCCACCCCCGGGGCGAAACTCAGTCAGTTTCGCCCCACCCCGATGCACCAACCCGTGACCCACAAGCGACTTGCGCGGGCATGGTGGGGCGAAACTCGCCGAGTTTCGCCCCACGAGAAAAAGAAAAAAATTTCGGTGGGGCGAAAGTCATGAGCCTGGACCTGCCCGAGCCTTGTGGCACGGGCGACAACCCGCATCAAGTAGTCATTGCACCGGCCTTGTCAGCGCCCACCACAAGAGAACTGCAACGACAGCTCCAAGGATCGGTCCGACAACAGGCACCCAGGCGTAGGCCCAGTCGCTATCGCGCTTGCCGGGGATTGGCAAGAGTGCATGGGCGATGCGCGGTCCGAGATCCCGGGCCGGATTGATCGCGTACCCCGTTGTGCCGCCGAGCGATAAGCCAATCGCCAATACGAGAAGTCCAGCAGGAAGTGCTCCGAGCGCGCCGAGGCCGATTTTCGTCTCGCCGTCGGCCATAGGGGCTTCCGCTTCAGTGCTCGTCGAGAGCGCCGGGTCGACGGCCAGCAAAGTTGCGAATACTAAGACAAACGTTCCGACAACTTCGCTAAATAAATTGATTGGATAGTTTCGGATTGCCGGCGACGTGGCGAACGTGCCAAGCTTGGCGTCCGCGTCGCTTGAGGCGACATAGTGATCGCGATAGAAAAGAAAAACGAGCGCCGCGCCGACGATTGCGCCCAGCATCTGGGCCGCGATGTAACCGAGAGCCAATGTCGAATCGAATTCTCCCGCCAGCGAAAGCCCTATCGTAACTGCCGGATTGATATGAGCGTGGCTGATCTCCGTGACGCACCATACGGCCACGAAAACTGCCATTCCCCAGCCAAACGTGATGACAATCCAGCCCGCGCCGTTGCCCTTGGTTTTCGCGAGAAGGACGTTCGCCACGACGCCATTGCCGAGCAAAATCAAGAGGGCCGTGCCGACAAATTCGCCGAGATAGGCTTGCATGCAATCACGCGAGGAGATTTTGGATTTGGACTGACTTCGGCGAGCTTGGCCGAGCCGCGGATTATTCTGATCTTCAATCCGCAATCCGCAATCCCAAATCCGAAATCGGAGGCGCTAAGTTTGTTCCGCCCAACGCTTGGACCGATTCACGGCCTCGTGCCACCGCGCGCGGATGGCGGCGGCCTTGTCGGCAGGCATTTGCGGCTCGAAGCGTCGATCGACTTGCCAGTGCCCGGCAATTTCATCACGCCGCTTCCAGACGCCCGTTGCCAGGCCAGCCAGGTACGCGGCGCCAAGTGCGGTCGTCTCCGTCACCTTGGGTCGGACCACGGGCAGCTGCAGGATGTCTGCCTGGAATTGAAGGAGGCCATTATTGACCGCCGCGCCGCCGTCAACGCGCAGGTCCGTGAGCGCGCTCGAAGCGTCGTTGCGCATCGCTTCGCCCAAATCGGCCACTTGGTAAGCAATACTTTCCACCGCAGCGCGGGCAATGTGGGCGGCCGTCGTGCCGCGCGTGATGCCGACAATCGCGCCGCGGGCGTACGGATCCCAATGCGGGGCGCCGAGACCTGTGAAGGCGGGCACCAGAAAAACGTCACCACTGTCGGGCACGGATTTCGCAAGCGCTTCCACATCTTTCGACGTTTTGATGATGCCGAGTCCGTCGCGCAGCCATGCCACGACGGCACCGGCGATGAACACTGCGCCTTCGAGAGCGTACTCAAGCTTGCCATCGAGCTTCCATGCCACGGTCGTGAGCAGCTTATTCTGCGACTCGACGGCCTGCGCGCCGGTGTTCATGAGCATGAAGCAGCCGGTGCCATAGGTATTTTTGGCCGAGCCGACTTGGTAGCAGGCTTGCCCGAAGAGCGCCGCCTGCTGATCCCCCGCCACGCCCGAGACGGGCAAGCCGGCCAGCTCGTTGATGGCGTCTACTTCGCCGTAGACTTCGCTGGAGGAACGGATCTCCGGCAGCATGGAGCGCGGTACGCCGAAGCACGTCAGCAGCTCATCGTCCCATGCGCCGGTGTGAATGTTCATGAGCAGCGTGCGCGAGGCGTTCGACGCATCGGTGACATGAACGCGGCCGCCGGTGAGCCGATAGATCAGCCAGGTGTCGATGGTGCCGCACATGAGGCGGCCGGCCTCGGCCGCCTTGCGCGCACCGGGCACGTGGTCCAGAATCCACGCCACCTTCGTCGCGCTGAAGTAAGGATCCAGCAGCAAGCCCGTCTTCTCGCGAATCATTGGCTCTCGTCCGGCCGCGCGCAAGCGGTCGCATTCGCCGGCCGTGCGCCGATCCTGCCAGACGATCGCCGGGTAGATTGGCTCGCCGGAATTCCGGTCCCAGACGACAACGGTTTCGCGCTGGTTGGTGATGCCAACCGCGGCGACGTCCGTGCGCTTCACGCCGGCCTCGCCCAGTGCCTGGACAGCCACGTCGCGCTGGCTGGTCCAGATCTCTTGCGGATCGTGCTCGACCCAGCCCGGTTGCGGAAAGTGCTGCCGAAACTCGCGCTGGGCGACGGCGGCGATATTGCCGGCGGCGTCGAACAGAATGGCCCGCGACGACGTCGTACCTTGATCCAGTGCCAATACGAAGGTCATAGGTATTCCCTCGAACGACCTGAACGGGAGCAGCTTCGGTTGACAGTTGTTGCTACTCCCTGCTCCGTGCTCCCTGCTCCCTGCTCGGCCGCCCGGCCAATGTACCCTCCTCCATGGCCAAGAGCCGCTGGTATCGCTCCACAATCTCGCGAGGTGCCAAGCGCGGCAGGTTCGCGGCCAGGGCGACGCTTTCGCAGGTTTGCAAGAGGCGCTGCAATCGGGCCTCTTCGCGTTCGAACTTCATGCGCTCTTCGGACAGCTGCTCGACGCGCTCTTTGGAGCGAAGGAGCGCCTTATATGATGACAACGCCGCGACTGTTGCCTCGAATTCATCAGCCCGGCTGCTGGCAAGTTCGATTGCCAAAGGCGGAAGGTCGGCGTTCAGCTCCGGCCAGATTTCGCGCAATTCTTCCTGCACGCGCTCCAGCGAGCGCTCCTCGGTTTCGGTCGCCCTGCGCAACCGGGAGCCTGACGAGTTTGAATCGCCACGCACTTCGCGCAACTTGCGGCGCGCATCTTCGACGGTTGCGTTCGGGCCGAGGCCAAGCTTGTCCGGAAGCCGCTCGAGGATTGCACGCTGATCCGGACGCGCCGATTCCATCAAGCGGGCGAGCGGCCCCGATGCTTGAATCAAACCTTGCGGGTTGGGGCTCGCACCTTGGCTGCCTAACGAACCCAAAATCCGTCCGAACGAATTGTCGTCATCATTGTTGGAGCGTCGCCGCCGTGATCTGGGCTGACGGCTATACCGTTGCAACAGGGCACCCGTCGTGCGTACCGGAACATCAATCGTGTCGCTCTCGATTATCGCGAAGGCGTGCGCCTCGGCGAAAGAAACTTGACCGTTGCCGTCGTAATCGGCTGATTCAGTTTCCTGGCCCGTGCGCGTTCGGCCGCCCAAGGCCCTCCAAAAATAGCTACTGTATTCTTCGTAGTCGGCCTCATTTGCATCGGCTGTG
>DATFGJ010000412.1:0-4902 GCA_035249585.1 Lacipirellulaceae bacterium | reverse complement strand
GCGCGAATCGCTTCACACACGCGGGCCACGCCGGGAGTGTAAGCCATCGACAGATCGTCGCGTGTCCTGACAGGGATCTTCGACCGAACTTCGATCTTCCCGCCGACGTGCAACTGGAACGTGCGATCGGTAACCTGAACGACTTCGACTCCCTCTACCAATCGCACACGTTCGACGATCCGTTCCCCATGCTCAACATCACTTGTACTTACCGTGATGTCGCGAGTGATCACATTCTTCTCGGCGGTGAGGACATCGACTGCCCCGATCAAACCGTCAACTTCGCCAATCGCCGACGTAATCCGACCCAGTTCGCCCGGACTATCGGGATAGCGAAGTCGCATCGTGATGCTGTACGAAGGACTGTAGCGCTTCATGGCCCATGCCCCACTTTCGACTCTGCCGGTGCATTCGAGTACCGACCGAGCAGCGACAATAGTCCGTGAAGAATCGTCAGCGGGTGAGGCGGACAGCCGGGAACATAGAGATCGACGGGGACGACCGCATCGGCCCCGTTGTGTTGCTCTGGATGGTCGATGTACGGGCCGCCCGAAATTGCGCAGGCGCCAACCGCGATGACGATCTTGGGCGCCGAAACGGCGTCATACGTCTCCTTGAGCGCGTAACGCATATTCTCGGTGACAGGCCCCGTAATCAATAAGCCATCGGCATGGCGCGGGGAGGCCACGAACTGAATACCGAAACGCCCCAGATCAAAGACGATAGTATTGAGCACGTTGACGTCGGCTTCGCAGCCGTTACAGCCGCCGGCACTGACCTCTCGCAACTTGAGCGACCGGCCAAACAACCGGCGCATCTGTTCTTCGAGAGCCTGGGCGAGGTTGATGGTGTTGTCGTCGACGACCAGGTCGGCTCGCGTGCGTACGGCAAGCTTGTAGTCTTGGCTGTAGCGGAAGGCGCCTTCAGGGCAGGCTTCCATGCAATCGGTGCAAAATAGGCACCGCCCCAAGTCCAGCGTCAGACGTTCACCATCAATCTTGATGGCGTGGGTCGGACACGCCTTCGCACAATCGTCGCAGGCCGAAAGGCATTTCTGGCGGTCGATGATGGGACGACCCCGAAAGCGGTCCGGCAGAGTGGGCTCCTGCTCGGGAAAGGGGATCGTCTGGTGGCCCTGCGACCATCGCGTGCGAAGGATATCGAACATGAGGCAACGTCCTATAAATCGTGTCCGCAGTACGACAAGTTGAAGCTCTTATTGCACAACGGGAAGTCGGAAATCTGTTGTTCTCGCAGGGCCATCGTCAGGCCCATCCAATTGTGAAACGATGGATCGACCACCTTATAGCGAGCAAAACGGCCCTCTTCGTCGGTAAGCGCGACGTGGCAAATCTCGCCGCGCCAGCCTTCCACCATGGATAAGGCAAGCTGATTGGCGGCCAGGGGTCCCATGTCCGCGCGAACTTCTCCAGATGGCAAGCTCTTCAGCTGATCGCGAATGAAGGCTACCGAGTGTTGGATCTCCAGCCAGCGCACGAATGCGCGCGCAAAGACATCGCCAGTATGCCACGTTGATACCGGAATTTGCGAAAACTGGAAGACGCCGGTCGGAAAGTCGTGGCGGACGTCTCGCATGAGACCGCATGCACGGGCAGCCGGCCCGACCAAACCGAGTTGTTCAGCAAGCTCATGGGAGACCGGTCCTGTGTCCTCAAATCGTGATTGCACCGACGGCGATTCCCACAGCAAGTTGACCGCACTTGCTACGTCGCGGTAGGCGTGTTCGAGCCGCTGGAGAATTTGTTCGATGCGTGGCCTGTCCACGTCGAAACCTACGCCCCCCGGCCGGATCATACCGCGTCCAAAGCGACTTCCACAAAGAAGCGCGGTGATATTCAAAAGGTCGCCGCGCAAGCGACCACAATACGAAGCAGTCGGTAAGTAGCCGACGTCGCCGGCCAACGCTCCCAGGTCGCCGGTATGGTTTGCCAGACGTTCCAATTCGAGCGCCACGCCCCGTAGAATCTGGCCGCGAATAGGAACCTGGCAGCCGGCGAGTGCTTCGATCACTTGGGCGTAGGCCGTCGCATGGCCGATCGTCGTGTCGCCGGCAAGAGTCTCCATGTAATGAATCGAACGTTTGTTCGGTCCACCGCATATGGCGCGTTCGACGCCGCGATGCTGATAGCCGAGCGAGATTTCCAGGTGGAACACGTGTTCGCCGTGGCATTGAAAGCGAAAATGGCCCGGCTCAATCACGCCGGCGTGGATCGGGCCGACGGCAACTTCATGGATTTCTTCGCCATCGACACGATAAAAATCCATGACTCCCGGCACGAGCTGCCCCTTCTTTTTTTTGGCACGATTCCAAGCATCGTGTCCCAGCCGATACGAAGCGTGGAACCGCACTGGTTTGAACCACGGGTGTCCCTCCGGTCGAACACCGAATTGCTCGGCAATCTCCCGTTCAAACAGATGAAGTTGAGGACAATTCGGAGTCAGCGATTCGAAACGGTCGTCCGCCACTTCCGTTTGGGCGACATGCAACTGCCCGTGTATGCTGTTGGCCAATACGACGAACAGGCGCACCTGTTGGCCGGATTCCCGGCGGATGTCGCCGAATAATGCGGCCACGCGCATATCATCAGCTGCGCTCTGGAGTATCGCCTCCCGAAAGTCGGAGGACGATTGATGTGGGACTCGCCCGACATCTGTCGAGGAGGCATTGTGCATACGCACCATTGACCTTGGTCCGATCACTTCGCCGCCTCCAACATGGCCGCTGCTTCGCGAATGATTTTGTCCAAAGGCTGCGGAATATAGAGCCCCAGCACCAGAACCAGCGCCATGGCGATGATGATCGGCAGTCCAGTCCGCATACCGTCGCGAAACTTGACGTTTCCCGACAATTTTGGCGGCGGGCCTTGGACGACCGCCAGGACGGTTGTTCCCATGCCGATGAAGACGGCGGCTAAGAGCGCGAGGAACAGCCCCGCCGTCAGATACTGCCCGGTCCCAAATGCGGCGTTGACGATCGTGAATTCACTTAGGAATGGCCCAAAGGGCGGCGAGCCGGTTATGGCCAACCAACTTGCCAGGAACAGGGTTCCCGATACCGGCAGTATCGTCATGGCCCCGTGCACGTGATCGAGGTTCTTGCTACCGTAAGCGCGGTGGATGTTACCCGCGGAGAGAAACAGCACCGATTTGGTCAGGCCATTGTTGATCAGGTGCAGCAGAGCGCCGTACACTCCAGCGCCACCCAGGGCCACGCCCAGGACGAGGATTCCCATGTGTTCAACGCTGGAGTAGGCGAGCATGCGTTTGAAGTCGCGCTGTCGGACCATGAACACGGCGGCCACGGACATCGACAACAGCCCAATGATCCACATCATGCCGCGGGCCGAGTCACCCACCGCGCTCAGGCTGCAAATCTGATAGACGCGCAAAATAGCCAGAAACGCGCAGGCGGTGACACCACCGGCCAATAGCGCGCCGACGAGCCCCGGGGCTTCTCCGTAGGCGTCTGGCTTCCAACTGTGCATCGGGGCCAAACCCATTTTGGTTCCATATCCGACAAACAACAACACAAAGGCGGCGCGAAGCCATGACGGCGAAAGCTTGTTTGCATCGAGAACCAGATCAGGAAAGAAGAGCGATGACTCCAGGCCGACACGCACCGCCGAATAGGCCAGAAAAAACGTGCCCAACAAGGCGAGAGCAATGCCCACCGATCCGATGAGCAGGTATTTCCAGGTGGCCTCCAGACTTTTCCGATTGTGATTGAAGTACAGCAGCGGCCCGGTCGCCAGCGTGGTTGCTTCCATGGCGACCCACATGAGTCCCAAGTGCTGAGACAGAATCATCAAAGTCATCGCCGATAGCGCCGCCAGCAAGTTGGCGCAGAATACGCGGTTCGAACGTTCGCGTCGCAATGCCAGATAGCCGGGGGCGTAGAGCATGCAGACCAGGAACAACGTGCTGAGATAGGAAAGAAACAACTTGCCCAGCGCGTCGAGTTCAAACCACCGGCCTATCGAAATCGTGGTTCCAGCATAATCGGGTGAGAAAATAGCCAGCCCAACCAAACCCAAATGCATCGCCGCGGCCAGCGGCAGCAACCATGGTCGCCAAGGGTCGGACGGCACGACGAGTGCGATTCCCGCCATGGCCAGTGGCACTAGCACCAGTATCCCAAGCAACATGTCCTATTCCTTCAATTCCGTCAGATGTTCGGTGCTCAATGAATCAAAAGCGCGGTTGATATGGTGAATGATGATTCCCATGACAAATACGGCCGTGAAGAGATCGAGCAGCACGCCGGCCTCAACCAGTGCGGGCATCGCCTCCAACAGCAACAAGCCGAACATGAAGATGCCGTTTTCCAAAATTAAATAGCCGAGCACTAGAACGATGGCCTTTTGGCGTGTCGTCAGTATCAGAAAGCCAGTGAAGACGGTCGCGAGCGAAGCGGGAACGAGCAGCAAACCGGCATGTTCGCTGGCCAACGGCAGAGCCCCGGAGAATATGATCGCCAGTCCCGTACCAATGCCGCCTAACATCAATGACGTGATGAAATTGACCAGCGGCTTGATCTCACGCTGAATGTTCACTTCGCGCAGCGCGTGGAATAGAAGGTTGGGGATCACGATGCCTTTGATCAGCACCGTACCAATGCTCAGCGCGATTTCGTGGACACCCGGCCCATGCATCACGATCGGCAGTAAACCGAGGATCACGCCTTGCAGGGCAACCGCATGAATCAGCGTTCGAATGCGGCTGACGGCCAAGGCCACGAAATTCAAGGCCAGGGCCAGAATCAGAATCAGGTCAATGAATTGCGCCATGTCGTTACCTCATTGCCAGAATCACACCAAACGCCGATAGCAGACAGGCCGCCACAAGTAGAGTCGGAATGTGCACCAGACGAAGACGCGCCAT
>DATFGJ010000411.1:0-4879 GCA_035249585.1 Lacipirellulaceae bacterium | reverse complement strand
CACCCGCCCTTCCTGCTTGGCCTGATTTCCGGCGGCGCGGTGATTTACTGGTTCACCGGCGCGTCGACGCAGGCTGTCGTCACGGGCGCGTATCGGGCCGTCGAGTTCATCAAATCCAGCATCCGCCTGGAGAGCGGGGCAACGAAGGCGTCCAGCGAGGACAGCAAGCGCGTCGTGGAAATCTGCACGCAATACGCGCAAAAAGGCATGATCAACATCTTCCTGGCCGTGTTCTGCGCGACCTTGGCGTTTGCCTGTATGAACGAATACTTCTTCATTGGCTACCTGATCTCGATCGCCATCTTCGGGCTATATCAGGCGATCTTCATGGCCAACGCCGGCGGCGCTTGGGACAACGCCAAGAAGATCGTGGAAGTGAATTTACGCGAAAAGGGCACCCCGCTTCACGCGGCCACCGTGGTCGGCGATACGGTCGGCGACCCGTTCAAAGACACATCGTCCGTGGCGCTCAACCCGGTCATCAAGTTCACGACGCTGTTTGGGTTGCTGGCGGTGGAGCTGGCAATCCAGTTGACCGCAGACGGGCAAGGAAACGTGCGCTTGATTGCGGCCGCCGTGCTGTTTTTGGTCGCACTGGTATTCGTCTGGCGGTCGTTCTACGCAATGCGAATCGAAGCCGAGCATGGATTGGCTGCAGCGACGGGCGTCGCGCCAATGGTCCCGAGAAGCTCGGAACCGGCAGGAACTGGCTCGGCTCGCTGAGAAGCGTTACGCCGAGATTCGCATATTCCGCACGTCACTCATTGCGTTTCTCGGCTTGCGACCTCGGCAGGCAACCGTAAAATATTATTAGCCGACCGCGAACCTCCGCGTGGCCGTGCTTGGAGAGGTGGCTGAGTGGTCGAAAGCGCCGGTTTGCTAAATCGGTGAAGGGATTAAACCCTTCCGCAGGTTCGAATCCTGTCCTCTCCGCTTCGAGTATCTCTGGCGCAATCGATTGATGCGCTAAACTGCTGAAAGACAACAGCTTAGCGTTTGCTTTGCGCTCGTTCTTGAATCCCTTGGTGCGAATGTTCGAGCGAGCATAATGTTCAGAGTTTTGATTCCTTTAGCTTCTAGGCGGCCGGATCGAAGCAAAAGGCGGCCACGATGAGACATAAATGATTGTCGGAGAGGCGCGTGAACGCGCAGGGGACGTGTTATCCGGCCGGCGACGACTCACATACTCTAACAAAGATGTGCGGCTACTCCGAAAGCCACAGCCTCAATTTAACGATGCTCAACGTTTTGCCGAGCTTGATCGTGTCCGTTGCTGGTCGCTGCGAGGCGGAACCGGCCCGGTGTTTGGCCAACTTCTCGTTTAAAGAGAGCGCTTAAATAGGCGGCGTGGGACAAACCGCTTTTGGTAGCAATAGTATCCAACGAATAGTCAGTCTCAACGAGAAGTTGCTTCACGCGCGCGACCCGTGCCCGCATGATTTGCTCGTGTGGTGACGAACCCAAAAACTGAGCAAAGCTCCGCTCGATCACGCGGCGCGAGATGGCACAGTGGTCGGCAATGTCTTGCACCGACAACCGATCTCCGGCGTGCTGGTGAATATAGCGCATGGCCTGCGCTGTGATCGCATCGCTGATTGCGATGACGTCGGTCGAACGACGAGTTACCACACCCTGAGGCTTTACGGCCAGGGGCGCCTTTGGCACTTTCTTGCCTTGCATCAAGCGATCGAGCAGTGCGGCCGACTCGTACCCAATGTACTCGAAGTCGATCTTTACGCTGGACAATGGTGGGTCGGCCAACTTACACAGCGCCTCATCGTTATCAACGCCAATGACCGCAACTTGCTCGGGCACCAACAAACCGATCCGCCGGCACGCGTCGAGCACGCACAAAGCGCGCAGGTCGTGAGCCGCGAATACACCCAGCGGCTTTGGCAGATCTTGCAGCCATTCGGCCAGGTCTTGCTGCCCGCCTTCCCAGCTTTCGGTGAATCGGCGACGAGAAATCGGCGAATAAACGTGGCAAGCCAGCGACTTCTCGCGCAAAAACGCGACAAACGCGTCGCGACGCATCTTCGACCAGAGCGCGCGCTCGACGCCGACAAAGGCAAAATGTGTGAAATGCCTGTCGCGCAAATGATTCGCAGCCATCTGTGCGATCGCCTCGTGGTCGGCAATCACGGCGGGCACGTGCAGCCCTGGAATCTGATGCTGCGTATCAACCGCGGGCACGCCCAGATCTTCAACGGCCTGCGCAATGCGCCGGGTTTGGGCACGCATGATGATGCCGTGTCCGTTCCAATCGTCGAGCCAAGTGGGCGGTGGCTCACTCAGTCCGCGTTGATCGACGTAAATTGACCAGGGGCTGTGCGCCGCCATGTAATTCGCAACGCCGGCTAATATTCCACGCCCGTAGGCCATGGACGTTTCGACAATCAAAGCCACATGCCGCATAGTTTTGCCTGCAAATGTCCCTCATGACCATTTTGCAGAGCCAATTGTGCCGTGCAAGGCTTGTTGGAAAAACCATAACATTTGCGACGCAATATTGCATTGTTCTATTCATAATTGCGACGTAGTTTAGCTACTGAATTAATCCGAGAATCGCAGAAAAAAGCCCGAAGTGCTCGCCCAAAGCCACTTCACGACTGGCGGTGGAAGGTGTTCGAAGCGGGAGCAAGTGTCTTGATTCCGTTCTAACTTGAGGGGACGACCTAATGAGTGCTGTAGCGCGGGTTGGACAAATCGCTGTTGGAGCCTTGGCAATTGGTTTGAGCGTGTTGGACAACGAATCACCGGCGGCGGCGGTGCAAAGCCTGTCGAATCCGGTGGCCAGCGGCGCCATTCAGATTGACGGTAATATCGCGGATTGGGCTGCGGTGGCGGCCTACCTGCTTGACACGATCGGCGACGGCTCAACCGGCGCGGCACGGCCGCTCGACATCGACGTACTACGGGGGGCCGTCGCGCACGATGCCGACAACTTTTATTTCCTGTACCGGAACGCGGGCGATAACATGGTCGATCCGTTTTCCAACTGGGTGATGATCGATTTGGATCAGAACGATACGACGGGGCTCCAGGCCGCCGGAGGCATTAATTTCTCCGTTGGAGCCGAGTTCAATTTGGGCGGAACAGAGGGCTGGAACGAATGGAACGCGGCGGGCGGCTTCGTCGGCGGCGCCGCAGGAAAAACTGTGGCAGCCGGAGACAGTGATAATTCAGGAGGCAACGATTTTCTGGAATGGTCGATATCCCGAACGGCGGCGCAGCCCGGCGGCGGAACGTTTAACCCCGTCGGCAATTCGTTCAACTTGATCTTTCTAGCCGAGGACAGCGTGACCGACTACAGCCCCAATAACGGCGACGTGGACTGGTTCGAATATCGCGTCATTCCAGAGCCTGCAACTTTTGCGCTGTTCGTCATTGCATTGACAGCGCTGGCTTCGGTTCGCGCGCGACGGCTGGCAGCTGTATACGGCGATCGTCGCGCACTCCGCTGACGGGCGCGAGGATAAGGAACTCGGGAGAAACTGTTGTGAACATTAGCGGAGTAAATGGAAGCCGCAATCTTCGGGGCAGTTTGCTGGCAGATAAACGCCGTTCGTCGTTCGTTGTCGGACTGGCCAAATTACCTTGCGCTGGCTTTACGCTCGTCGAACTGTTGGTGGTCATCGCGATCATTGGAATCCTGGTCGCCTTATTATTGCCAGCCATTCAAGCTGCGCGTGAGGCTGCCCGCCGAACGCAGTGCATGAATAACTCGAAGCAGGTCGCGCTCGGGCTGCAACTGTATCACAATGATCACGGCAGCTTGCCGCCCGGATACGGACCACTCCCTCAGGATGGATACGGAACAGGCGTCGGTGGCGGTACACCCTATGCGGAATGGTCGTGGGCCGCGCGACTCTACGGATACGTGGAAGAGGCTACGATCGCCGGAGAAATCGAGTGGACTTGGAATCCCGGAATCGTCGCCAATGCGTCGCCAACGATCAAGCAAGTTCGCACGTCGAAAATTTCAACGTTTCATTGCCCGTCGGACGATTCGGTGCGCACCAACTGGAATGAGGGCACTCCCTGTACTCCTGGCTTCGGCGATGCAGAAGGGTACGGTCGAATCTCCTACGCAGGCAACTTCGGCAACTGCACGGATACCGAACCGCCCGCCGCGCCGGCCAGCGCCTGCCAATTGGAAGCGCCACGCAAGGGTTCGCGGTTCAATCGAATCGACGGCGTCTTCAGCTACAACCACGGCGATAAGCTCGGGCAGATTACCGACGGAACTTCGCACACATTGTTGACATCGGAGATTATTGCCGGCGGCGTGTGCTCGATTCGCGGCGTCGTGGCGTACGACGAAGGGCCCGTCATCATGCAATATTATTTGCCGAATGACCGCACGCCCGACCTGGTGCGCTGGTGCGACACCGCGGATTCGGCGCCGGGCGCGATTGCGCCTTGCGTTGCGTCGCTCACAAAGCTGAACATGATACTTCACACGTCTCGCAGTCTTCACCCGGGCGGGGTGATTGCCAGCATGTGCGACGGAAGTGTCACGATGATCCGGGATGACATCGAGCTGCGAGTGTGGAGAGCGCTAGGCACACCGCGCGGTGAAGAATCATATGCAGCCATTCCCTAGGAGACGACCGCCGAACGAAGTTTGCAGAGGGAAACTGTTTGAAAAGACTGGTTACGCTATTCTTGGCATTTGCCCTCCTGGCCTCGGTCGCCTCATGCGGATCCGGGGAGCTGCCGATTGCCGGGAGGGTGCTGGTCGACGGGGCACCGATGGAGAGCGGCACGCTGCGGCTCGACCCTGTGGACGGCGACTCGAAGAAAGGCGCGGGCGAAAAGGTGGAAGCTGGAAACTTTCAACTGCCCGCAGGGCACGGTTTGCAGACTGGCCGATATC
>DATFGJ010000410.1:0-9153 GCA_035249585.1 Lacipirellulaceae bacterium | reverse complement strand
GACCACCGAGATCATCGCTCTGGCCAAGACGGCAACGGCTGTGGCCGTGGGGCCGGGTCTTGGTCGCTCCGCCGCACTCACCGATTTGGTTCAGCACATGTATCACCAGATCGATCGGCCAATGGTCGTCGACGCCGATGCGCTTTTTTCTCTTGCCGCCCGCCCACAGGCGTTGGCATTGCCAGGTGGGGAGCGCATATTGACGCCGCATCCCGGCGAGTTTGCGCGCCTTACCGGTCAGCGAGTCGAGATGGAGCGCCGCGCCGAGGCGGCCGCTGCGCTCGCGAAGCGCGATGCGGCCAAGCAAACCATCGTCGTGCTCAAGGGCCATGGCACGATAGTCAGCGACGGCGCCCAGGTCAGCATCAACCAGACCGGCAACCCCGGCATGGCCACCGGCGGCAGCGGCGATGTGCTCACCGGCGTGATCACCGGGCTCTTGTGCCAGGGTCTTTCGCCATTCGACGCGGCGCGGCTGGGCGTGCATGTTCATGGATTGGCCGGCGATCTGGCCGCAGAGGAACTCGGACAGGTGTCATTGATCGCCAGCGATTTGATTGAATACTTACCGAAGGCGTTCATGAGGCTAACGAGCTAAACCGCCAGCGCGATGTGACCCTTTCTGATTTGGATTCCCGGCTCCCCGCTCCCTGCTCCCCGCTCCGATGCACATCATTCGCCGACTTGATGCACTTCCGGCCGCAGCGCGGGGCGGCGCCGTATCGATCGGCAACTTCGACGGTGTGCATCGCGGCCACATCGAAATTGTGCGCCGGCTGCTAGAGCGCGCGGCGGACGTGAACGGGCCGGCGATCGTGTTTACGTTCGATCCGCACCCGGTGCGGCTGCTGCGGCCGGAACAATCGCCGCCGCCGCTGACTTGGACGGAGCGGAAAGCGGAACTGCTGGCGGCCCACGGAGTCGATTGGATCGTCGCCTACCCGACCGACGAAGCCCTGTTGCAACTTTCCGCGGCAGAGTTTTTTCAGCGGATCGTGCGCGGCGCGCTCGATGCCCGCGCGCTGGTCGAGGGCCCGAACTTTTTCTTCGGACACAACCGCGAGGGCACCATCGCGCGGCTGGGCGAGATGGCGGCGGCCGCAGGCATCTCGCTCGACGTCGTGCCGCCAGTCGAAATCGACGGCGGGCTGGTTTCCAGCTCGCGAGTGCGCCAGCTCGTGCGCGAGGGTAACGTCGAGCAGGCGAAAAAACTGCTTGCCGCGCCCTATCGCATCCGTGGCATGGTCACGCACGGTGCCGGCCGCGGGGCGAAGATCGGCTTTCCCACCGCCAATCTGGGCGCGATCGATACGCTGCTCCCCCGGCAGGGCGTATATGCAGGCCGCGGCTGGGTGGGCAGCGCGAGCTTCCCCGCAGCGATCAACCTCGGACCGAGTCCGACGTTCGGCGACACGTCGGTGCGCGTCGAAGCGCACCTCATCGGCCACAATGAACCGCTTTACGGCCAGCCGCTTGAGATTGACTTCCTGGCGCGATTGCGGGACATTCGGCCGTTTGAGTCGCCACAGGCGTTGGCCGAGCAGTTAAGACGAGATGTGCTGCAAGCCCAGCAAATTGCGCATCAGGACAATATTCCCCAGGCCCCAGGCTCCAACCCCTAATGCCCATCGAATGGCAGCCTTTTGTGACGTTGGTGAGCGAATCGCGGTCGTTCGTTCTCACCAGCCACATGCGGCCCGATTGCGACGCGATTGGAAGTGAGCGAGGACTCGCGCTCGCGCTTCGTTCGCTGGGAAAAGAAGTGCGAATCGTTAACGGCGATCCTGTGCCGCCGCACATCCCGTTCATTGATCCGCAGAACGAAGTGAAAGTGCTCGGCCGCGATGTGTCGGCTGACGCTCTCGCCTGCGACGTGCTGGCCGTGTTGGACACAAGTGCGTGGGGCCAGCTGGGGCCGATGGCCGATGTCGTGCGTCGCACCGAGGCCCGAAAGATTGTAATCGACCATCATGTCAGTGAAGACGATTTGGGCGCGACCTTTTTCAAGGATTCGACGTCGGAATCAACTGGTCGCCTGGTGCTGCAAGCGATCGATGCGCTCGGCGTGGAGCTCACCGAGGAGATGGCAATCCCGCTGTACACCGCCATCGCGACCGATACCGGCTGGTTCCGCTTCGCCTCGGTGACGGAGGCGACGTTGGCGGCGGCCGCGCGGCTTGTGGGCGCCGGGGCGCGCCCAAGAGACGTCTTTTCGGCGCTCTACGAGCAAAACAGTCTCGGCCGGTTGCGGCTGCATGCTCGCATCTTGTCGAATGTGAAATCGCATCTGGGTGGCCGGCTGCTGTCGACCGCGATCACCCAGGACGACCTTCGCGAGGCGGGTGCCGAAGCGACCGACACAGAGGACGTTATCAATCGGTTGCTAACAGTTGCGGGCGTCGAAGTGGCGCTATTGTTTCTTGAGTTGGGCCCGATGGAGACGAAAGTCAGTTTGCGAAGCCGCTCCGGGGTGGATGTTCGCGCAGTGGCCGAGCGCTTTGGCGGCGGCGGCCACCGCGCGGCCGCCGGCGTGCGCTATCCCGCACCTCTTGCGACTGCTGAACCGGCCGTGATCGCCTCGGTGCAAGCGGCGATGGAGGGAGAGAGTCAAGAGCTGAGAGTTAAGAGTCGAGAGCCAGAAGGGGGCTCTGGCTCTTGACTCTCGACTCGTGACTTTCGACCTCTTACCATGGTGCCATGAATTCGCTTTCCGCCGACACGTCCTCGCCGTCCACCCAGCCGCCGCGACGCTCCTTCTTCGCGCGTATCGCGGCGACTATCGCCGGTGGCATCGCACTCGTATTCCCGTTTGCGGCTGGGTCCGGCGTTTTGTTTGATCCGCTGCGGCGACGAAAACAAGAGGCCGCCGGTGACGAGAAACAGATGGCGGGCTACTCGCGCATTTGCGCGCTCGACGCCCTACCCGCCGATGGCATGCCGCGTCAGTTCGTGGTGACTGCCGACACCGCGGACGCGTGGACGCGCACCCGAGGCCAGCATGTCGGGATGGTGTTCCTGCTGCGGAAGGATGAGGGCGGCAATCCGAAGGTGAGCGCGTTTACCGCGACCTGCCCCCACCTGGGCTGCGCGGTGGAGTTTGACGCCGCCGTGGATCAGTTCGAATGCCCGTGCCATGTGAGCGGATTCGCCAAGGACGGCCGCAAGCTCTTCGGTCCGAGCCTCCGCGGGCTCGACGCGCTGGATGTGAAGCTAGCCGACAAGGGCGGCACGCAGGAAGTATGGGTGGCGTTTCGGCATTTCCGCGCCGGTGTGGCGGAAAGGATTCCTGTCGGATGAGCCGCTTCTTCGACTGGCTGGATCACCGCACCGGCTACCGCACTCTCGTGCACGATGCACTTTACGAGCACATTCCCGGCGGCGCCCGCTGGCGGTATGTGTGGGGCAGCACGCTGACGTTCTGCTTCTTTGTTCAAGTTGTCACCGGCCTTGTGCTGTGGATGGCGTACAGCCCAAGCCGCCAGACCGCCTGGGAAAGCGTGTACTACATCCAGCACATCATGACCGCCGGTTGGCTGTTGCGCGGCGTGCACCACTTCACCGCGCACGCGATGGTCGTGCTCCTCGCGCTGCACTTTCTGCAGGTCGTCATCGACGGTGCCTACCGGGCGCCGCGCGAGATCAACTTCTGGATCGGCCTGGTGCTGATGCAGATCGTGCTGGCGCTGGCGCTCACGGGTTATTTGCTTCCTTGGGATCAGAAGGGTTATTGGGCCACGAAAGTGGCTACGAGCATGATGGCGCTCGTGCCGATTGTCGGCGAGCCCCTGCAGCGGCTGGTCGTCGGCGGCAACGAGTACGGCCATCACACGCTCACTCGTTTCTTCGCCCTGCACGCCGGCGTGCTGCCGGGCCTCTTGCTGGTGTTCCTGGCAATGCATTTGGCTCTGTTTCGCCGCCATGGATTGCAAGCGCGCCAGCCCTATCGGCGGCCGGACACCACGTTCTGGCCCGACCAGCTGCTGCGCGATGCGGTTGCCTGCGTGGCAGTGATGATTGTGGTACTCGTGCTTGTGCTATGGAATTATCCAAGTGCCGAGCCGGGCGTGCCGCTGGGCAGTCAGCTCGGCGCGGAGCTCGGGGCGCCGGCCAATCCGGCCGAAAGCTACGCGGCGGCTCGCCCCGAACTTTATTTCTTGTTTCTCTTTCAAATACTGAAGCTGCTTTCGGCGTTCCCGCCCGTGATTGGCGCGGTGGCCGTGCCGGGCTTGATCTTGTTATCGCTGTTTTTGATGCCATTCATTGGCCGCTGGAATTTCGGGCGCCGATTTAACGTTGTGTGGACAATTGCCCTGCTAGTCGGCGCGTGCGTGCTGACGGTGCTGGCCTGGCGCCACGATCACAACGGCACGTCGACCGAATCTCAACGGTATTTGGCGGCGGTAACGGCCGCCCACAATGAGGCCGAGCGGACCGTGGAACTGGCCAGCGCGCCCAGCGGAATTCCGCCGGCCGGCGCGCTGGCCCTTCTGCACACCGATCCGAAAACGCGAGGGCCCAAGTTGTTCCGCCAGCACTGCGCTGCCTGCCACAGCCATGTCGATCCGGCCGGCGGCGATGCGAACTCGCCCGATCGCATCGCCGTCGAGAAGCCAACGGCTTCGAACCTTTGGAAGTTCGGCAGCCGCGAGTGGATCGCTGGCATGTTGGATCCGGAGAAGATTGTCGACCCCCACTACTTCGGCAACACGGCATTCAAGGAAGGCGAGATGGTGACGTGGGTGAACGACAACATCGCGACGCAACTCGCCGACCTCGAGGGCGACGAACTGGCTGAGTTTCGCCGCAAGATCGAAGACGTGACGATTGCGCTCGCCAGCGAGGCAGGATTGGTTCGCGAAATGATTGCCGATCTTGATGCGCGCGTGACCGCTGGCCGCGAAGCAATCGTCAATGAGTTCGCATGCATTGATTGCCACAAGTTCCACGACAACGGCGATCTGGGCCTCGCGCCCGATTTAACCGGTTACGCTTCGCGCGACTGGCTCTACGCCTTCATCAGCAATCCCGAGCACGAGCGTTTCTATCCTGAAACGAATGACCGCATGCCGGCCTTTGTGCCGAATTCCGACGACCCCGCCGCGAACCGCCTCACGGCCGAGGAGCTTACGCTCCTCGTCTCATGGCTGCGCGGCGAGTGGTATGAACCGGCTGCCACTGCGAATGCAGGCGCAGAGTAGCAAGCATTTCGGCACCGCTAGATCTTGCGGAATCGTTACAGGTTCACGCGCCAGCGCGCCGATGTCTATTGCACACCATGCGCCGGCCCGCCGGCCTCACAATGCCATTGCTAGCCGTCAGGATATCTTCATGTGGTGCAGCACCTGCCAGCAAGACATGCCCGCCGTCGCCCACGCGCTGAGCGGCCGGAAGGTGTGCTCGCGTTGCCAGCGTCCGATGAGAAGCAGTAAGCCAATGCATGCTGCAGCGATCTGCGATGACGGGCTGGCGTTAGACGATCCGGCGGCGGCCGCTGTCGCGGCCGTCCCGCCCATCGCTAATGATTGGCAATCCCAACAGCGAGCCCGCCGTATGGAGCGCGAGTTGCGACGATCGACGATCGAAACTCCGGCCGCTACCACGCCACACCTCCAAGGCCCGCGCCGCTTCGATCCGCCCAAGCAACTGTTTGATTCAATTCAGCAAGTGAGCGCGCCGATCGCAGTAGCAATTACGCCGCAGCTTGCGTCGACTACGTACGCCGGACTGCGCCGCACGCAAGGCGGCCAAGTAATCGCGTGGATGATCGTGGTTGCCGGCACGTTCACTCTGGCCGCCGGCATTGGCCTCGTGGCCTGGTCGCTCGCCGCCCGGCAAATGCTGTACTGGAACCTGGCGATAGGCCTGACGCTCGGCGGACAGGGCGCGCTGATCTTCGGACTTGTGCTCGTACTTTCACGCTTGTGGCGCAATAGCCGCTATGCGAGCGGCAAATTGCAGGACGTGCATGCCCGCTTGGGTCAGCTTCAGCAAACCGCCGACGTCCTTGCAACGATGCGCGCCGGCGGCGCACCAAGCTTCTACACCGACCTCATGCGCGGCGCCAGCCCGCAGGTGCTTCTGGCCAATCTCAAGGGCCAGGTCGATCAGCTGGCCGCGCGCGTCGGCGCTTGGTGACAGTCGCGGTATGCGGGGTGCCTGGGACATCGCCCCAGCGATCGTCATATGACCGGGGCGTTGCCCCGCCACCCGTCCGGCGCTTGGTAGGAACTTCCGCCCCCTCTTATTCCCCGATGCGGCGTTCGATTTCTTCGACGACATCGGCGCTCTTCACGCGCCATTGCTCGAGCGTGTCGCGGTCGCGGATCGTGACCGTGCCGTCCTGCAGCGTCTGGCCGTCGACTGTAATGCAGAACGGCGTGCCCGCTTCGTCCTGGCGGCGATATCGCCGTCCTACCGCCCCTTTCTCATCGTAGAATGCGACGAATCGCCGCTTGAGTGCCGTGTAAATTTCCTTGGCCGCTTCAGGCATGCCGTCTTTTTTGACCAGGGGAAACACGGCCGCTTTTACGGGCGCCACGCGCGGATTGAACCGCATCACCGTGCGCGTCTGCATGTCGCCTTTGTCATCAGGCGCTTGATCTTCGTGATAGGCTTCACATAGGAACGCGAGCGTCGCTCGGTCAGCTCCGGCGGATGGCTCGATGACGTGCGGCGTGAAGCGCTCGCCGGAAATGTCGTCGCGATACGTGAGGTCGCGCCCGCTGCCCCGCTGCTTCGGCTTTCCTTCAGCGTCTTTTTCCACTTCCAGGCAGCCGTCGGCATTCTTCACCAGCTTGCCTTCCATGTGGCTTCGTAAGTCGAAATCCCCGCGGTGAGCGATGCCCTCCAGCTCGCCGAATTCACCCGCCTGTAGGAATGGAAACGCATATTCGATATCGGCCGTGCCGACCGAATAGTGGCTCAGCTCATCCTTGTCGTGCTCGCGCAGCCGTAAGCGGCCCTCCGCCAGTCCCAGGCTTGTGTACCAGGCCATGCGGCGGTCGCGCCAGTATTCGTACCATTTACGCGAGCTGTTCGGATGGCAGAAGAACTCGATCTCCATTTGTTCAAACTCGCGCGAGCGAAACGTGAAATTCCGCGGCGTGATTTCGTTGCGGAAGCTCTTGCCGACCTGCCCGATGCCGAACGGAATCCGCACGCGCGTACTGTCCAACACGTTCTTGAAGTTGACGAAGATCCCCTGGGCGGTTTCGGGGCGAAGGAAGGCCGCATCTTCTTCGCCACCCATCGCGCCCACGATTGTCTTGAACATCAGGTTAAACTCGCGCGGCTCGGTGAGCGTGCCGGGCTCGTTCGCTTCCGGGGCGAGAACCTTGCCGAGATCGTCAACCTTGTCGAGCGACGTGATGTCACCCTGCCAGGCGATTTGCTCCGCATCTTTGGCCCGCAGCTTGAAAAACTTCTGTGCCCTTTGCGCAATATCCTCAATCTCATTTTCTGCGATTGTCGTCACGAAAACTCGCTGCGCATGAAATTCGGCCCAGCGTCCACGAACCTGATCAAAGCGGTATCGGTGCTTCGTCTGTCTGCAATCGACCATCATATCGTGAAAAAGATCGTAATGCCCCGAGCACTTCCATACTTGCGGGTGCATGATAATGGAGCAGTCGAGGCCGACCATTTCGTAGGCCGATGGCGCGCCGGCGGGCTTCACCAGCTCGTTGTGGCCGGTGACCATGTCGCGCCACCACGCTTCTTTGATATTCCGCTTCAGCTCCACGCCCAGCGTGCCGTAATCCCAGAAGCCGTTGAGCCCGCCGTAGATTTCACTCGACTGAAACAGAAACCCCCGTCGCCGGCATAGCGATACTAATTTGTCCATGTCCATGATGAATTGCTCACGATATTGGACAAGGCAGGTTCACCACAGAGGCACAGAGTGCACGGAGAAAACAATAATGTATTTTGAACAGGAGAAAGCAGAGGAAGCAGAGGAAGGGCCGTTAACTAAACCGAATGACTGACTCGTTGAGCGTCGAACGCTCATTCGGGTCGTCATTCAAATTACGCCACCTCTCCCGCCTCCTTTTCACTGCCTTCCCCGTGTGCTCGGTGTCTCTGTGGTGCAATACCGCCTTGATTTTGTTCATGTTAGTGAAAACGACCATTTTACTGCCGTTCGTCGAGTCGAGTCCAGCACAGCAATATTCAGTGCGCAAGGCGAATTCGCCACGCGCGCAAGTCCAGTTCAGGCACGACTGTGAGCCGATCGATCTGCGCACAATCCACAAGATCTTGATCCAGGCCGATCCCTAACAGGTTGCGGCCGCCTTGGGTATCGCGCAATGTGATTGCGAGCTCTTCGCTAAGCGTGCGACCGGCTGCTTGTGATTTTGCCTTAAGCAAGCTCCACTTTGCACCGGCCATCACTGCCGCTGACGTTATATTCTCTGTTGACGAAGCGCCATCCACGTTGCAAAGTTCATGAACGAAGCCACCAGCCGCCAAAATATCCTCGTCCGTCTCGACTCCATTGGTACCGGCGCACAGCACGTCCACGCGCGCTTCTTCTTTGATAGACGCCACGACGGCCGAAAGGTTCAAACACGATGCCACGATCACTCGGCGAGCATACCGGGCGTGATGCAGTGCGCGAGTGCCATTCGTCGTTGTGATAACCACGCATCGGCCGCCGACGGCCGCCGGTGTATACTCGGACGGCGAGTTGCCTAACTCAAAGCCAGGAATGCGCCCGCCTTTTCGTTCGCCGCCCAGGACAATCGCGGAGCGGTACTCAGCCGCCGCTGCCGCCGCAAGTGCATCCTCCACCTCTAAAACTGGCACGACCTCAAGTGCACCTGAAGCGAGCGCCTGGCAAATCGTCGAAGTCGCCCGCAACAAATCGATCACGACAACAGCGCTCTCGGCCAGCTCCTCGGCAGCAATGTGAGCCGGTAATGAGTGAACTCGCAGCTGCCGCTTACTCATTTCAATCTCCTGTACATCATGCCGCGAGCGTCGCGTTTGACTGCTGGCGGGGAATATTACTTCGGTTGCACCTTCGTGCCCTTTGCGCCCTTCGTGGTAAAATCAACACGATGCCAGTTGACAAGTCTTCAGAACGCGTGCGCCGGATGTTTGACGGAATTGCCGGCCGTTACGATTTTTTGAATCATCTGCTATCGTTCGGGA
>DATFGJ010000409.1:0-3007 GCA_035249585.1 Lacipirellulaceae bacterium | reverse complement strand
CAGGCGATTGCACCGCAACAGGCGGCGCCGGATTGCTCGTTTTGCGGTCGGCCTGCGGCGCTCCGATGACAAGCCGGCGGAACCATCCGGGTCGCTCCTCGCTTGACGGCGCCGTGGCCTGTGCCGGCGCAGTAGTTGCTTTCGAGGCCAACGTTTGCGCGCTCGTTGGCGCATTCGGGGCCGGCAAACGCGTCACGCTGCTTTGCCGGCTAGTCGGTTGCGGCGCGGCGAACTGTGCTGCCTTGCTCTGGGCTTGATCGTCCGCAGATTGGCCGACAACAAGCCGCTTGAACCAGTTCCCATTTTTCTCCTGCGTCGGCGGCGTTGTCGCCGGGGAAGTCGTGCGGGATGTGCTTTGACTCGGGGCTGCCGTCAAAGGTACCGATTTCAATGCGGGGGCCGGCGTTTGAGCGGCAGTCGTGGGGCGAGTGCCCGGCGCGAATGAGACCGATTTCACACCCTCGGTTTTTTGGGGAGCCGGCTCTGGCTCGCCCATGGCCAACCGCTGAAACCAATTGCCCTTCTCCTTCGTGGCGGCCGCCTGAGGCGTGGCCGCCGGCGTAACCGCATTCGACCCAGCCGGCGGCGAAGCAAGCCTTGATGTTGTGTTCGTGCCAAACGTAATCGAAGTATGCCGGCTGGTCGGCTCCGCGTTTGTATTGGAAAGCGGAACAGTCGCCGGCTTTGCTTCCTGCTTTTCCGGCTCGCCAATCACCAACCGCTTGAACCAGTTGCCGCGCTTGGCCTGGGCGGGTTGCGACGGTCCCTGAGCTGTCGCCGCTTGCGCGGTGGCAGTTTGTCGGCTGCTTGGCTGGGCGTAGCCTGCAACTTGCGACTGGCCCCATGCGACGCTCGATGCCAGCGTCGTGAGCACCAAACCAAGCAATGGAAGACGGCAGGTGGTCATTGACTTCTCGTTTGGTCAGCCATGCTTTGCTTGCAAACAGGGCCACTTTGGACGTAGTCTCACCGTCATTAATCGACTTTGCCGGTCCTGCCGGTTAGAACAATTGTCCGGATTCCCGAAGATGTCCCAAACTTCCCCGCTGCGTTGCTGCGGCAAGCTGCGCAAGTGAATCCGCCTCGCAACAGCGAAGCACTGCTAGCGCAGGCGATTGAGAATTCCCCTCCCTTTTAGGGCGGGGTTAGGTGTCGGCCGTGCGGGCACACGGCACACGGATTTGCCGTGTGCCGGGTCGCAGCCGAACGGGGAGGGTCCGTTCGCGCCCCTCGCAGTTTAGGCATCGCGTCCCGTAGGGACACGTGATAATAGCCCAGCACTTCCAGTGCTGGGTACAAGTGGCATGGGTGGCAATGAGTCCCGTAGGGACGATTGAACGCCGGATCGCGGAGGCTCGGCCGTCCCAACGGGACGCAGCGATGCATGCACTCGGATAATGTTGGCAAGTAAGGTAACAGCCCTTGCGTGCTCGCCGCGGCGACTGGGCTGCAATCCGCGCGATAACATCTATCTCGCACAATCACGAAGATATGAAAGTAAAGAGTGGCCGCGCCTCGCGAGATCGCGTCCACGCATTGGATCCTCACGCCGCGTGACGAGCGCTGCAGAATCCGGCCTGAACAACGCGACACGCCCAACGTGCAACGCAGCGCAAGCTCTTGCACAGCGCCATCCACCCAGTCGTTGAATTGCACGGAAGCGGCCCAAAACTGAAGTTCGCTCGACAGCGGGTCGCCTTCTCCACTACCATGCGACGTAATAAAATTCACTGTCGGAAAGTGGTATGTCCACTCGGATTCTACTACCGTATTTCCTCTCAGCATTTCTGCTGAGCGGCTCTTGGGCCACAAGCGCTTCGGCGCAGTGGTACTACGTTGCAAGCTACGAGCCCTACGCGGCGCCGATGTACTACGGTTACTACCCGTACTATGGGTACTACGGGTACTACGGCGGATATCACCCGTCGACCGTAGTCGAAGGTTATTTGCGCGGCCGCGCTGAATTAATTGAGGCGCGAAGCATCGCGTCGCTGTACTACGCCCAGGCGCTAAAAGAACGAGAAGAAGCCCGCAGCCAATATCTCGAGAACCGCATGGCGGATCTTCTCTACCACGCCGAGCGACGCGAGCTGCGCGACCAGGAGAACGCGCGCAGGCTCGAAGAACAAGCTCAAAGGCGAGAAGCCCGGCAGCAGTTGCGAGCACAGCAGCATGCTGATAAGCCGCCTCTAATAGACTGGCCGGCCGAGCTGATGGCCGAGTCGTATCAACCGATTCGGACGGAAATCGAAGCGCTCGTGAAACTTCGCTCCGAGTTGGGCAACCAGGCGGGGGAAGCCACCAGGCTGGCGATTCGCCACGCCCTCAAGGAGCTTGCCAAACAGGTGGTCGAAGACGAGCGGGCGGCGCGCCTCAGCGAGGAACAGTCGAAATCCGTGCGCCAATTCGTGCGCCACCTGGCGGCTACGTCAGCGCCGCCGACTTTGTGATGGCTTCGCTTGCCCCAAGCAGCAACTCGCTGCGACACAAAGCTCGGTCAAATCGAGTGCGGCGGCCGGTGCGATGCATGAGTTGACGGTGTTCCGCAGTATTTACATCGATAAGTGCGTAGCGTCCCAGCATGTCGATCTGGCGCGCGGCATTCAAGCTTCATTGCAAACCAACGTCCGCAGCTTTGGCAAACGCGGAACAGTCCAGGACCGAGCGGTCGCGGAAGAATGTTCGGCCGCATCATTGAGACTAGCTAAAGGAGAATATCTAAAGGGTACGGGAGTCGTTCCATTTAGAATTCGCTCCCGTCCGTTTAATTCGCCCGGTCTTTTCCCGATCGAACCACAAAGGGCACAAAGATCACAAAGCGACAGTTTTTGAATTCGCATTCAATCAATTCTACGCTTTGTGTTCTTCGTGTTCTTCGTGGTTACATTTCGAATTCATTGCGCCTTGGTCTTTGCGTGAAACAAAGCTGGTGAAACGCAGCAGCGGGCCACTTCCGCGGCGCAGCACGCCCCGCGTGGACTCTACCACATTCCGTGGCCGATTCCAA
>DATFGJ010000408.1:0-3824 GCA_035249585.1 Lacipirellulaceae bacterium | reverse complement strand
TCCGACCAGTGCGCGAAGTGCCATCAGCCGGAAGTGCAGCAGTGGATGCGCACTCCTCATTTTGCGACGTTTGACACCTTGCACCGCACGCCGGAGGCCAAGCAAATTGCCGAGCGGCTTGGCCTGCGTTCGATCAAGCGTAGCAATGTGTGCACGCAGTGCCATTACACGGAGCAGAATGAAGGCGGGCGGGTGCGCATCGTAGCCGGTGTTTCGTGCGAATCGTGCCACGGCGGCGCGGCCGACTGGCTGGCGCTGCACGCCGATTACGGAGGCCCGGGCGTCACCAAGGAGCAGGAGTCCGCCGAGCACCGCGCGCTGCGGCTCGCGGAAAGCATCGCCCTCGGTATGAACAACCCGCACAATTTGTACCTCATCGCCAAACAGTGTTTCAACTGTCATACGGTGCCGAATGAGTCGCTGGTGAACGTCGGCGGTCACGTCGCCGGCAGCCAGGACTTTGAGCTCGTGGCCTGGTCGCAAGGCATCGTGCGGCACAACTTTCTGCGTACCGGCGGCGCGAGGAATGATGCACTGACCCAGGCCGAGCTGCGAGTGATGTTTGTCGTCGGCGTGATGACGGACCTCGAATACAGCCTGCGTGCGGCCGCAGTCGCGACGGAAAAGTCGATCTTCGGCGTAACCAGCGCCCAGCGCGCGGCACGCATGAAACGGCGGCTGCATGAAGTGCAAGCGCTCATCAATGAGCCGCTCGTTCAGACGGCGCTCGATGCAGTGGCCACCGTGGAGCTGCGCCTGCAGAACTCGGCAGCGATCGCGGCTGCGGCTGACGCCGTCGGAGAAGCCGCATACAAGTTCGCCGAAAAAGCCGATGGTGAGCGGCTCGTCGCGCTCGATCCGATGTTGCCACAGCCGGCGGCATACAAGAATTGAGTTGTGGTAAATGAAGTATGCCTGAACTAGAAATTGCCATACCGCGGCCGCAGCGTTGGGATGTGCCGTTCGGCGAGATGTGCGAGCGCGACGTTGACCGGCTGCTGGCGATCGAGCCGTTCCGCAGTATCGACGCCAGCGCGTTCCCGCCGTCGCTGCCGCTGCGCGGCATCCTGCTCGGTGACGCGCGCCTGGTGCGCTACGAGGTGGGCGACATTGTGGTGCGCGAGGGCGACTACGGCCACAGCGCGTTCATGGTGCTGGCCGGCAGCGTGCGCGTAGTGCTCGAGCGGCTGAACCCGGAATTGTTGGGCCGTGCCGCGCCGCCTCGGCGCAGTTGGGTGCGGGCTATTGCTCAGCTTTGGCACAATTCCCGTGTGCCGGAAGTGCGAACTGCAGGTCAGGCTTTCCAGCCTGATGAGGACGGCGAGTGTCCGGCTGCCAAGCCTGACTTGCATATCTTCCTGCAGGACGTTCCGCGGCTGCTCGCGCAAACCGGAACGGTACAACTGGGAGCCGGCGAGATGTTCGGCGAGCTGGCAGCGCTTGCGCGCACGCCGCGCACGGCGACCGTCATCGCCGACGCAACCTGCGTCCTGCTCGAAATCCGCTGGCAAGGCTTGCGCGACCTCATGCGGCGCACCCCGGCGCTGAGGCAACACGTCGAGCGGCTTTATCGCGAGAACAGCTTGCACGTGCATTTGCGTGAGACGCCGCTGCTTAAAGATCTGCCGAGCGAGGCGCTGGAGCGCGTCGCGGCTGCCACAGTGTTCGAATCGTACGGCAATTTCGATTGGCATGTGGACTTCGGTTCGCAGCGGAATCGCGATCCGGCGTTGCAAGTTGCCGCCGAGCCGCTTATTGCTGCGGAAGGCGACCCGCCAAATGGCCTCTTGCTCATTCGTTCCGGCTTTGCCCGCATGAGCCGCCGTCGTGGGCACGGCCATCAAACCGTGGCCTATCTCGGCAAGGGGCAGGTGTTCGGCCTCGACGAGCTTGTTGAGTCGCAGCAAACGGAAAGTGCGGCGCCGTGGCGACATTCGTTGCGAGCGGTGGGGTACGTCGACGTGCTGCGGATTCCGACGGATGTCGTTCTGGAATTCGTTTTACGAGCCAGATCGTCCTCAGCTCCGGTCGACCAAGCACGTCGCGATCCACCGCTGCACGGTGGTGCCCGCGCCCCGGCTCGCGGCGCACAAGTCGATGAACGTCTCTTGGATTTCCTCAGCGATCACCGCTTCCTCAACGGCACGCAGACGATGCTGATCAATCTCGATCGCTGTACGCGATGCGACGACTGCGTGCGCGCGTGCGCGGCGACGCATGACAACAATCCTCGATTTATCCGCCAGGGCCCGAAACATGACAACATCATGGTTGCCAATGCGTGCATGCACTGCGTCGACCCGGTGTGCATGATCGGATGTCCCACCGGAGCGATCGCCCGGGACACAGACACTGGCACCGTGCGGATCAATGACCGCACTTGTATTGGCTGCAGCACGTGCGCCAACAGCTGCCCTTATCAGGCGATTCACATGGTCGAGATTCGCGATTCGACCGGCGCGCTGCTTTTCGACGTGGCAACGCAACAACCGATTCTCGCAGCGACAAAGTGCGACTTTTGTGCGGGCCAGCTGACTGGCCCGGCATGCCAACATGCGTGCCCGCACGATGCGCTCGTGCGCATGGACATAAGTAATCTGACTGAGCTATCCAGCTGGCTAGCCCGTTAACCAAAGGCCGCGCGCTTACAAATACATCATGATCCAATTTAAGGTTTGAACAGGAGGAAGCAGAGTTAGCAGAGTCGGTAATGAATGTGGCTCTGCTTCCGTTCGGCTGAGCTCACGGCCGAAGCCTCTGCTACCTTCTGTTCAAAAATCATGCCTCAAATTCGTATTTCAATAGTCTGTTGATTATGACGTATTTCGTCCGTCGACGACTTCGCAATACGAGCATCATGCTGATCGCGTTGGCGATTGTGTGGATCGTTGTGCGCTTGCAAGAGCTGACGCTCGGTTCGCCGACGTTCGCAACGGGGTACTTGCTGTTAGCGGCCGTTTTGTTTCTTGCGCTGTACAACATTCGCAAGAAGCTGCCCTTCTTGCCATTGAGTAGCTCGGCGTCGTGGCTGCAGTGGCATTTGTACGTCGGCATGGGAAGCGCGGGCCTGTTCGCGTTTCACGCCGGCTTAGCGTGGCCCAGCGGTGTGCTGGAGACTGCGCTGGCAATGGTTTACTTGCTGACGTTTGGCAGCGGACTGGCCGGCCTGTACGTCACGCGGGCGATTCCTCGCCAATTGGCCCGCGTCGGAGAGGAAGTAATTTACGAGCGAATCCCCGCATTCCGCCGGCAAGTTGCCCTTGAGGTCAATGAAACCGTGCTCGGCGCAGTTTCGGCCTCCGGCGCGAGGACACTCGCCGACTACTATACCGCGCGACTGTACGACTTCATTCACAGGCCACGCGGGGTGTCATATCTCGCGTGGCCGACGTCGACACTTCGCCGCGCGCTGATGCGCGAGATGCAGGACATTCGGCGGTATTTGTCGGATCACGAGCAGGCGGCTTGCGAGCGGCTCTTCGCCCTGGTGCGCTGCAAGGACGACCTTGACTTCCACGAGGCACGACAGAAGCTGCTTAAGCTGTGGCTGTTTGCGCACATCGCGCTCACTTGCGCCCTCGTGCTGCTGGCCTTGTTGCACGGGCTCGTGGTCCATGCATTTCATGAGGGTGCCGCGTGAGACGACCAGGCCCCGATTATACCTGTCGCAATTATGAGCGGCCGAACCAATCGTGGGTTTGCGGTCTGGCCAGTGATGGGGAGGCGTGCCCAGCCGGTCCAACCGCGGGCGGCCACTGCCCCGCCCTTGCGGAATGCGCGCCTGTGCGAGAAGGCGATCGCTGGCGATGCAATCGTTCCGAATT
>DATFGJ010000407.1:0-5086 GCA_035249585.1 Lacipirellulaceae bacterium | reverse complement strand
GCTCGTGCGAGCTGTTTACGAGACCTGCGTCGCGGCGGGCATCGACTACATGGAGGTTGGCTACAAGGCGTCGCCCAAACAACATGAACGAGAGAAGTTCGGGCCGTGGAAGTTCTGCGACGAGGAATTGCTCAACCGGGTGTTCGCGGATCACGATCCAAAGCGGACCGGCTTGAAATTGGCGGTTATGGCCGACGCCGGCAAGTGCGATTGGCGCGAGCAGATCGTGCCCTGCAACGAAAGCAAGATCGACATGGTGCGCGTG
This sequence comes from Lacipirellulaceae bacterium, assembly GCA_035249585.1. Taxonomy (GTDB): domain Bacteria; phylum Planctomycetota; class Planctomycetia; order Pirellulales; family Lacipirellulaceae; genus JABDGM01. The sequence continues at coordinate 4,821 of DATFGJ010000407.1, read as the reverse complement.
GCGTTCTACGCCCATCAGGTCTCCGAGGCAGTGGAGATGATCGAGCACTGCCATGAGCTGGGGTACGAGACCTGCGCAAATCTGATGGCAATTTCGACGATCACGGAACTCGAGATCGACACCGTGCTCGCCGAAGTCGCCAAAACCCACGCCGGCGTGATGGTGATTGTAGACAGTTTTGGCAACTTGTACCGCGAGCAAATCGATCGTCTGTACGCCCAATATGCCGGCGCTATGGAGGGGACCGGCAAGGACATCGGGATTCACGCGCACAACAACCTTCAACTGGCGTTCGCCAACACGATCGAAGCGATCATTCTCGGTTCGAACCGCGTCGATGCAACGATGGGCGGGCTCGGCCGGGGAGCTGGTAACTGCCACATGGAGCTGTTACTTGGATTTCTGCGAAACCCAAAATTTCGGCTGCGTCCGATCATCGCGCTTTTGCAAAACCACATTGAGCCGCTCAAAGCCACGGTGGAATGGGGGCCGCTGGTGCCCTACAACATCACGGGCCAGATGAACCTTCACCCGCGGGCGGCGATGCAGTTCCGTGCCAGTAATGAGAAGGATGACTTCGTAAAGTTTTACGATCAGCTAGCCGCGGATATCTGATTTTCACATAAAGCCGCGACTGCCGATTGCCGTTCGGCCTCGAGGTCACGGCCGAGAGGCCGTTTTATGCGGTCGGCCCCCTGGAAATTCCCGCAAGTGGAATGTAACTTGCTTGGAATTCGCACCCTTCGCCGCGCGGGTGCTGCGGAGCCTCGCGACATTCGGGGTGCCACTGCTGGCTCGTCCAGCAGTGCCCTCCGTGATCACCCTTGCGGCCGAATTCATTAGAAGCCGTTTCTGCGCAAACGGATGCAAGGTGGAAGCAAATGAAACACTGCTAACGAGTTAGCAGTGGCACCCAACCGCAGCTCACAGGGAGGTTCTGTCGCCATGAACGTCCTGCTGATTTCTCCTCAAACTCCGATGACGTTTTGGAGTCTGAAGCACGCGGTTCGTTTTGTATCCAAGCGTGCCGCCTTTCCGCCACTGGGCCTCATGACGGTGGCGGCGATGCTGCCGCGCTCGTGGAACCTGCGGCTGGTGGACATGGACGTCGAGCGGCTGCGCGACGCCGATCTGGAGTGGGCCGACTATGTGATGGTCAGCGCGATGATCGTCCACAAGCAATCGGTAATCGACGACATCATTCCGCGCTGCAAGCGGCTTGGCAGGCCGATCATTGCCGGCGGGCCGCTGTTTACGACCGGATACGAAGATTACGCCGGCGACGTGCATGCCGTGTGCGGCGAGTGCGAGGAGATCATCGCCGACGTCGTGCGCGACATGGAGTCGGGCGAGCTCAAAGAAAAGTATGAGTCGACGCACGGTTTTCCTGACGTCACGAAAACGCCCGTGCCGCGCTGGGATCTCATGAACCCGCGGCACTACGCGACGATGTCGATTCAGTACTCGCGCGGCTGCCCGTTCGACTGCGAGTTCTGCGACATCATCATCATGAACGGCCGCAAGCCGCGCACGAAGACTCCTGAGCAGATCATTGCCGAGTTGGACGGGTTGCAGGCGGCCGGATGGGTAGGCACGGTGTTCTTTGTCGACGACAACTTCATCGGCAACAAAAAGCTGGTGAAGCAGCTACTTCGACAGCTCATCGAGTGGCGGGAGCGCCGCAAGCCTCAAATTGATTTCATTACTGAGGCCTCAGTGAATCTGGCCGATGACCAGGAGCTCATGGACTTGATGGTCGCAGCCGGTTTTCATCGCGTGTTCATCGGCATCGAAACGCCGGTTCCCGAGAGCTTGCGTGAGGCCCAGAAGTATCAGAACACGCATGGCGACCTCGTGGAAATGGTCAAGACCGTGCAGCGCAGCGGCATGGAGGTGATGGGCGGTTTTATCGTTGGTTTCGATAACGATCCGAAGGAAATCTTTCAGTTGCAGTACGACTTCATCCAGAAGACTGGGATCGCCGCGGCGATGGTCGGCCTGCTCACGGCCTTGCCCAAGACGCAGCTATACCACCGCCTGTTGGGCGAAGGCCGGCTCGACACCAAGAGCACCGGCAACAACACCGAGGCGGTGCTCAATTTCATTCCAAAGCTCGACCGCGAGTTCCTGATCAACGGCTACAAACGGCTAATGTGGACACTGTACGAGCCGACGACTTATTACCGGCGCGCACTGACGTTCCTCAACGAGTACGGCCCACGGGGCCCGAAGCTGAAGCTTACATTCGAAGACATCTATGCCTTCTTTCGATCGTTGTGGATGATGGGCATCCTGCACCCAGGCCGCCGAGCGTTCTGGAAGTACCTGGCCATTATCCTCCTGCGTCATCCGCATAAGCTTCCGAAGGGCATCGCGCTGGCCATTTACGGCTTCCACTACCGCATAGTGGCCAAGCGGCTATAAACCAGGAAGTAAAGCCGAATATGTCTTATGTGAGCCTGATTCTGGGCATCGTCTTATTGCTCTACGGGCGCACGTTGTATTGGGTGTTTGTTGCCGTAGCCGGCTTCTTCGTCGGCGTCGAATTGGGAACGCAGCTTCTGGCCGATCAGGCGGAGTGGGTGCGCATTTTGGCCGCGGTGGCATGCGGCATCCTAGGCGCGATCTTGGGCATGTTGGCTCAGCGCGTTGCGTTTTGCGTTGGCGGCCTGTTCGCCGGCGGCTATCTCGGGCTGACTCTGGCCGGCGCAGCTGAACTTCCAGGCGAACCGCTCATCTGGTTCGCTGTGGGCGGTATTCTCGGTGCGATCATCGCCGCCCTCGTGATGGACTGGGCAATCATCGCGCTCTCGAGTTTAGCCGGCGCCGCGGCGATTGTCGGTCAGTTCGAGCTGGACGCAACCGTCGCAACGCTACTCTTCATCGCCTTGGCAGTGATCGGCATGGCCTTCCAGGGCAGAAGGCTTCGATTGGCAGGCCCTGCTGCTTGACCGATGACGGCCGGCCTTATCCAGGTCCGAAAAAACTCGGGCGGGAACTATCCATTGGTTTTCGATCTGAGTTATCATGCTTGCGGTTTTGCAGCTGGCTGCACCTCGCAAACCTTTCACTGGCCGTTCCTCCCATGGCGGGATGTGAGAACTGTCGATTCTATTTAATGAATGGAGCAAACTATGGGCGCTACCGTTGTTAATACTTCCGTCAAGACGGCGAATTGGTCGAAAAAAAAGCCGGCCGATTACAGCGGTAAGGACTTGGACAATGCTCTCAAGGCGTATGAGGCGCTCGTGGACAAGGGCGTATCGATTCCGGCCGATTTGCCCACAATGCCCAAACAAGCCGTCAAAGATTTTGAAAACTGCATCAAGGAGATGCAGGCGGCTATCGCGGACTTTCAAAAAGCTGTTGCTCATCTGAAGCAGCTAATTGCTGCGTTGCAAAAGGTCAGCAGCGCGGGGGAGAAAACTGCCGGAGAGCTACAGAAGCTGGCAAAAGACAAAAAGGGAGCCGAGGCGAAGGCTTACTCTGAGGCGGCAACCGTCGCATCCGGAATCGCTGCTCAAGCCAGCGAAGTGGCAAAAAAAATGCAGTAATCTGCACACGCCCTGCTTCGCGAGACGTTGAGTCGCGGCGTGCAACTTGACGGCACACGATTTGCTTCGCCAGTCACGGCGATTGGCTTAACCCGTGGGAGACTTGCAACATGGCGCGCGGATCAAAGAAGAAATACACCAGCAAACAAAAGCGGCAGGCTGAGCACATCGAGGAAGGATACAAGGAGCGCGGCACGAGCGACGAGGAAGCCGAACGCCGTGCTTGGGCGACGGTGAACAAATCGAGCGGCGGCGGAAAGAAGTCGGGCGGCGGACGCGGCAAGAAAACCAAGAAGAGTTCCGCTAAGAAAGGTGGAAAGAAGGGTGGCAAGAAAGGCGGCAAGAAGGGTGGCCGAAAAGGCGGTAAAAAAGGCGGCCGCAAAAAGGGTGGTCGCAAGAAAGGCGGCCGAAAGAAAAAGAGCTGACCGCGGCCGAGCATCGGCTCGCTTACCAATTGAATTACATCGGTTTTCCGATTGATGTAGCCGAGACCATAGTAACCCGACGCGTAAGCGAGGGAATTGCCTCGCTTACGCATCGGGTTAGTGTGCACGCGCCAAAGTGATCTGCTCTAGTCGGCGATGCGTGAATCAAATGGGATCAGCCCCACTGGCTCTTTCCGCTCGCGGCGTTGTCAGCGTGGCTAGTTCGCGACCAATTGGAGGCGCCGCGCCGAGCGCCGTTGCTGCATTGGTTTCTCAGGTGGCCAAAAACAGGTAGTGCTACGTGAGAATGTGTCTGAATCAGTGTGCCACTCCGGTACTGATTCCGATAACCATCGCGGCGATCCAGAACAGAAAGAAACCGACTATCCCGTACCAAGCCCAACGCTGCGCCGCCTGTCCGCGATCTGTGAATAGTTCCGGTGAAGAAAATGCACTAACGCGCCAAATGGGGACGCCGGGCTTGCGGTTCGCCAGCAAGCGAAGCGAATTGATTATCATCCATGCGCCGCTCGCTAGGCAGCCAAACACTGCGGCGTCGAATGCCACTGTGGCGATTGCTTGAATCGTCGCCATCGCGATTATCACTCTCCCGCCCGACAGCAGGCGCTCGCGGTAGGAAGGCGAAAACGGCCTGCGCCGCTAAGCGACACAGGCCGAAAACGCCGGGTTTTAGTCCGTAGTTTCTGGACGGCGCGGTTTATGCTAGAAACTAACTACGCCTGTGGCCAAAAACACTAGTGACATTCTGTACACTTTATGCTATACTTGCCCCAGCGCGCCGACCCCCCCTGCGCGTTGCTCTTTGGCAATCTGTTGTTTAG
>DATFGJ010000406.1:0-4573 GCA_035249585.1 Lacipirellulaceae bacterium | reverse complement strand
GACAACTTTTATCGTGTCGAGACGGAACAAGTGCAGGATCGGATCGCCGGCCGTGACCCACTCGTCTTGCTTGCGGAAGATTTCTTCCACGACTCCATCGAACGGCGCCGTAATGATGCGTCGTTGTAGCGCTAACTCCGCGGCCGATAGCTCGGCTCGCTTCGCCTGGTAGTCGACCTTGGCGATCTTCTGGTCGTACATCGTTTTCTCGGTGCCGAGCAATGCTTGATCCCATTTGAGTTTTGCCAAAGCAATTTCGGATGCGGTGACCGATCGAGCGGCCTGGCGTTCGGTTTCCACCATTCGCTCGTACTCCTTTCGATACACTTCAGCAGAGATTTTCTGGAATTCAATTTCCACCTTGTCCTCTGACTTCATCCATGCTGCTTGAGCGCCGTAATAGGCCGCATTCTTCTGGATCTTCACTTCGCTGTCGTCGATCTGGCCGATCTTCTGGTTGGCGCGAACGATGTCGCCCTCATTGACCCCCAAATGAACCAGCACGCCCGCTTCTCGCGCGGGCAACTTCACGACGTCCGCCGCAGTGATCAGGGCATCGATTTCCGGGTTTGACGGCTGAGTGGACAACTGCTGGCTGTCGCCGAGTTGAGCGAGGCCGATCAAAATCGTCGCGGCGATGAGTGATGCGCTAAACATGCACGTCTCCAGACAGAAAATATGTAACGGCGATTAGAAAAAGCGGAACCACATCCTTCGCACGAAGTCGATCAGGTCGTGAAATAGCACGTAGCCGATCGCGCGCTGGCCGCAGTGAATTTTGGCGGTCGCGGTCGCCCCGATTTTCGGGTCGCTATTCATGCGGCGGAAAGCCTCTTGGTCGAACGACACGCGCACGAGCACGGTGTTGCCGCTCTCGCCGCGAACCTCGGCACTGGTGTCGACGTGCTCGACCAGCCCTTGAAGTTTTTCCTGCGGATTGGTGGCCAGGAAGAACGTCACCGGGAGCTTGTCCGGCGAGCGGGCGTCAGCGTCGGCAATATGCCCCATCCGGTATTCGGGCATGTAGACTTCCAGCTCCCAGTCGCCCGTGGGGTCGGCGATCTCCAGCAGGTTTTCGCCGCGGTTCACCGGCCGGCCCTGCAGCCGCTCGCTCACATTCCAGGTGACAACGCGGCCATCGATCGGGCTGCGAACCTTGAGCATCTGTTTCATCTTCTCCAACAGCGCCATCTGCTCATTGAGACTCTTAATTTTTTCCTGAACCTCGCCGAGCTCCGAAAATTTCTGGCTCTTTTCCACTGCGGTTAATTCCCGGTCCGACATGAGCTCGCGATTCAGTGAGTCAAGCCGGGCAATTGCCGCATCGCGATCGCCCCGGGTTGTTTTGATCTGTTTCTCCAGCTCGTCGCTGTGCTGCTCGATCAGCAACTGACCCTTCTTCACCGGGTCGTCATGTTCCACCAATACCTGCTGCACGTCGCCATTGATTTCGGCCCAGACGTTTTGCCGAATGACGGGCCGCAGCTTGCCGTCGCCCTCGAGCTTGAATTCCTTGGGATACAACGAGAAAAAGGCAATCAACGCGGCAAGCGTGCCCAGAATCGCCAGCGTTTTGGGCAACGCCCGGCCGCGAAAATACCGCGTGCCTCGCCCCAAAAACCGCCACAATGGCATCAAAAACAGGCCTTCATATTCCAGCGCATTGGTCAGGGCCGTGGCGCTGTGCGTACGCACGACCTCGACGCGCTGCAAAAAGCCATCCGGCGAGCGGCTGTCGACCATTTGCTCCACGAGGAGCACGCCGATGACTTGGGCCGGATCTTGGTCCCCCTCGCTCGTAAAGCGCGCCTCTTCATCGCGCGGCTCCTTGAGCGGCAGGATGGCGATCGATTTGGTGTGCGATTCGTCGACGTAGGCATCGAGCGCCTGTTCCACTTGCGGCGCCAGATTCGATGTGTCGCCGGTGTACCACACGTCCTCGCCGGTCTTGGCCACGGCGGCCGCCAGCTTGCTGAGCAGCACCGTGACGTTGGAGCGCTTGTCGAACGTATCCTGCCCGCTCACGGCCTCCACCGGGCAGCTGCCGCCGCGGCGGATCGCCACGCTCACGCGGTCACAGCCGATCAGCCGCCGGCCTTCATTGACGATCGTGTACGCCGTCTGCCGCACGTCGAGCTTCTCGTGCGCCGTGCGCGTGAACGATTCCAGCTGCTCCCACAGCGTTTGCTTTTCGGACAGATGCCGCAGCCGGCGGCCTTTGAGAAAATCGCCTGCGTATTCGCAAATCTGCAGCAGGAACCGCAGGTAGCCGCGCTGCGTGGTGATGCGGGCGCCAGGCCGCTGGAAAACTTCGACGACGCCTTGGGGGCCTTGATCATTGAGGACGGGCGCCAGGACCAGAAGGAATTCGGTCGGGTTTGCGGCCGCATCTTCGTCGCTGTCGGTCGCCTCGCCGGCACCGGAATGGGGGGCGACCAGGGCGCCCTCGGAGCTGGCCAGCACCTGGTGCAGCAAGCGCCCATGCTGGGCCTGGCCAATCGGGTTCTCCACCAGGCCCGTTTCCCGCAGATTGATCTGGTAGGCCAGCTGAAGGTTGCCGGCATCCGCGAGCGTCCAGACAGCGCCGCCCGGGGCGGCCAGCGCGGCCACCACCTTATTGAGCATCGCGTCGTAGAACTCGGCCGGCGAGATTTGCGTGCGCGACAGGTCCGCGATCTCTTGCACGAGACCTTGGATCTCACGCTTGGCGCGCTCGACCTGCTCGGCATCCGGACGTTCGGAGCCATCACTCTGCGAGGATCCGGATGTGCTCACTGTGGAAGACAATTTTATTGAGTCTTGACTAGAGAAGTTACGCACGCCCGACCAGCGGGAGGCCGGATTAACACGCTTATTCGCGATTCAGTCGTTAGTTTTCCAATCAACAGTAAACAATTCGAGACAGGCCGTAGAAGTGGCGGGCCGCGGCCTAGAGCCGCAGAGCTTGTTGAGTCCCGCCGTCAGTACTTAACTGAGGGCGCCCGGGAATTCGGGCACGATCAGTAGCACCAATCACTAACCCGACGCGTAAGCGAGGCGTGCAGTAACCCGACGCGTAAGCGAGGGCGCGCTGAATCCCTCGCTCACGCGTCGCGCTTTCTACCGAATTCCCGGACACCTCCCCTTAACTGTACCGTAAAGGAGTAAATAGAAAGATATCCATTTGGCCGTCAAAGCGGCAAATCGATCGGCCTTATCGAGGACAATTGGCCGGCGTTGCAATCGATATAGATGGCAGAATCGTCGGCGTTCGGAACGAAATTGACCGGCATTTTGCGGCCGAGCTTGTTCCGCACGCCGCCGAGGCCGGCTCGGCGCGCGGCCCAGCCGCTAAAGCCAATAAGACTGGACTATTCCGCCGACAAAATGCTAGGATTACAGGATTCGCCGGTGGCCTATAGGCGGACGCCCCCGGCGCGGCAGAGGTGCATTCGGTCCGCCGCCCGTTGACCCAGGTTGTTTATGGCAAATCAGAAGGAAGAAGCTCTGGAAGTTGAGGGCGTGGTGACGCAGGCCCTCGCCAACACGCGATTTCGCGTGGAGATCGAAGGTGGACACATCGTCATGGCCCACGTCGCCGGCCGGATGCGCAAGCACTTCATCCGCATCGTCCCGGGCGACCGCGTGCGCGTCGAACTCTCGCCCTATGATCTGACCAAAGGCCGGATCGTCTACCGCGAACGCTAGCCAGGCGTGTCGCATTTGAAACCTGAACGTGCCATTTCTCCCTTTATTTCTTCTTACAGGGCCGCTTTACACTAAAGGTCCTTCCATGCCTCCCATGGTACTTTGAAGTATGCGGACCTGAGCACTCTACCTCTAGTGCTCAACTCTTCTACAACGACGATTAGAGCATTGCTACTGGCTAATTCATACGCTCTAAACGCAATGTGCTGTGGCTCCAAAATTACGTATCGCTCAAACCTCCCAGCTGCGTCATGGTTTGGAGAATGCGAAACCCCCTTTTTCACACTTTGAACCAACGCTTGTATCGTTGCAGGGTCGTTAATGGTCCTATGTGAACCTAGTGCTTGGTGCCCATTGTAGACAATCAAATACGTCACATCCGCAGTACGCATTCGTCCTAATAGAGCTCGTATGTGCTTTTGATCTCTCGATGTGCGATACGGGCCAAGGTACAGCAAAAAACCCATGCCTAACGCAAACACCACCGCGAAGACCAATCCACGCTTTCCGTCTAACATAATTCTTGCGAGGTCAAAACAAAGGGCAAAACAAAGGGGACATTCCACGGCTGTTCGGCTCACCGATTGCAGTGTTGATTGTCGGTTGTGATGGAGGCCGATTCAAGCGACAGTGCAGGAACGAGCGGGGGATTTGGTAGTGCGTGAAGAGGGCCGCAGCGCGTAGCAGTCGCGCAGCGTCAAGCGAGCCGGCGCTGTGGAGCAACAGCGGGCTTAGGCGGCGTGAGGCTTCAATTTTTGAAGATGGACAAGCAGTTCCTCCTCGTCGGTCCAACCTTGCAGATAGAGACAGACCATTTCAAAGATCCGCAAGGTCGGCTTGCCGCCGGTCCACAAGTGGGAAACAAAGAAAACATTCTACCTTGTCG
>DATFGJ010000405.1:0-6821 GCA_035249585.1 Lacipirellulaceae bacterium | reverse complement strand
AAAAGTCGATTTGGCCGAATGTAGCTTTGCACGTGAAGTTGACTACTTTGGAAATCTTGGTTGTTCAGTGCGAGCGAATACGGGTCGCGGTGCGCTTGGCTCGTGATTTGGCACAGGATCAAATCGTCGCCGGGTAAATCGACAACGACTAACGCTGGCCGACGCTTTGCCTTGCTGCAGATTCGTCTGGGGAAATGGCAAGACAACAATATCGCCGACTACAGATTTGCCCACGCCGCGTCCTCTTCGGGAGTGTTCCAATCGCGGCCCAGCACCGCTTCGCTGGCCAAAAGGCCATTGAATGACTCGCCATCGGACTTCGATTTGAGAAATCGCGCGAAGTCATATACTTCGCGCCGCAACGATTCAGGAAGGCCCTCAAGCTCCTGTTGGATTAGTTCAATCGTGCTCATATCCGAATTATACGACACGCACGACTGAAACTACAATCAGACTTCGCGACAGCTTGTGTCAGCCGTGTGACCTCTCGATGCCGAAGTTCAGCGGCAACTGCGGGTCGTGCTTGCGATGAGCGCCTAGCTCTTCGAACATGAGGCTCGGCTGGATGTCGCGATTGTGCTGATACTTGCTCGCGTACTCCTCGAACTGGCCGCAAATTTCGTGATAGAAGATCTGGCAGATGGGCACGCCCGGGTAAATTCGCACGGGATGCACGGCAAACATCTCCAGCGTCCAGTAACCGCTGAAGCCGACATCGCCGAAGCCGGCCGTTACATGGACGAACAGTCCAAGCCGCCCGACCGACGAGCGGCCTTCGATCTGCGGCACCAGGTTGTGAGTGACGGTGCGCTCGGCAGTCCGGCCTAGATAGAGCTGGTGCGGGCTGAGTACCAGGCCGTCTTCCGGTATTTCGATTCGCCGCACGCGGTTGGCTTTGGCCATATCGAGCATCAGCTCTTCGTAAACCATCAGCTCATTGTGGAGTGTCAAGTTGTAGCTATTGGGGTTGAGCTGCGACTCATCGAACGGATCGATGATGATGTCGCCACCCAATCGTTCGCGGATGACTTGACCGGAAAGAATCATCGGAAGAGTTGAGTGTTGAATGTTGAGGGTTGAGTTCGTTGAGGTCGGGAGTAAAAAGTTGAGTGTTGAGACGTCAAATATACTGCCTTTTAACACTCAACTTTCAACCCTCAACCCTCAACTTTCAAACGACGCCGATCTTGGGACAAAACTTGTTCATCGAACACTCGGGGCACTTTGGCTTGCGCGCGGTACAAATCTGCCGGCCGTGATGAATCATGCGGTGCGCGAAATCGACCCACTCGCTTTTCGGCACGATCTGCATGAGATCTTGTTCGATCTTCACCGGGTCCGTGTGCTCGGTAAGCCCCAGCCTCCGGCTGACTCGCGTGACGTGCGTGTCGACCACCACGCCGGTTGCCAGGCCGAAAGCGGTACCTAACACCACATTCGCCGTCTTGCGGCCGACGCCGGGAAGCGCGACAAGCTGTTCCATGTCGCGCGGCACCTCGCCGTTGTGCTGCGCCATCATCGCCTGGCTGGCGGCTTTGATGTTCTTCGCTTTGTTGCGAAAAAAGCCGGTGCTCTGGATGACGGTTTCAAGCTGCTTGGTCGGCGCGCGGGCCATTTCAGCGGCTGTCGGCCAGCGGCGAAACAGCTCCGGCGTCACCATGTTCACACGCTCGTCGGTGCACTGGGCCGAAAGGATGGTGGCCACGAGCAGTTCGAAGGGCGTCTCATTCTCAAGAGCGCAGGTGGCGGCCGGGTAATCGGCGTTGAGCCGCTGCACCACGCGGGCCGCTTGGGCTTTTTTCTCCGTTGCCGGCGCAGCTAGCCGCTCGGAAGTGCGGCCGGCGGCGCGTTTTTTCACCGGGCGAGCTGGCTTACGCGCCATCGGCGGCATTTCCCTTTCCGCGATTGCCATCGATAGAATCCGTTCGTTCTGCGCTAATGTTTTGCGGCCTATACCGGTCATTGTGGTGCCCTCGGGCATGCTGTCAAGCGATTGCCCAGGACGCGGCTTCCAGGCCGCAATAGCTTGAAATCTTGACCCAAACCGGCTCCAATCCTAGACTTAGTCAGGTGAGTAAATAAGTCGTGCCGCGACGTTGCGGCCTCTCTCAACTCACCCTTCAACCATTGGGGGTCCTGCAATGACTGCAGCCGAGTTTCAGGCAAACACTCCGTATGCACAGTTTGGCACGTATGCGATCGACGCGCCGGTCGACGCCCGTCGTACTTTCATCCGCAAAACGTACACGCATCTCGCCGCGGCGATTTACGCCTTTGTGGCCCTCGAGTGGTTCCTGTTCTCCGTCGGCTTCGATGAATGGATGATGCAATGGTTCGCAGGCGGCGGCATGATGCCTATGCTTATCATGCTCGGCGCCTTCATCGGCACCAGCTGGATTGCCAACTACTGGGCGCATTCGGACACGTCCGTCGGCCTGCAATATGCCGGGCTGTTTCTCTATGTACTTGTTGAAGCGATTATCTTCGTTCCTCTCCTGATGATCGCCCAGGGTTACGCGCTGGAATTCGGCGCGGTCGGCGAGGTGAGCGTAATTACCGTCGCGGCGATCACGACCCTGGTGATGTTTGGCGCGCTGACGGCAGCCGTGTTCGTCACGCGTCAGGACTTTTCATTCCTGCGCACGGCACTGTGGATTGGCGGCGCTGCCGCGTTCGCTCTCATTTTGGTGGGCATGTTCACGCCGCTCCAGCTTGGAGTCTGGTTCAGCGTTGCCATGATCGTGCTGGCTTGTGGCTGGATTTTGTACGACACCTCGAATGTGCTGCACCATTACCGCACTGAACAGCACGTTGCGGCGTCGTTGGCTTTGTTTGCCTCCGTCGCGCTGTTGTTCTGGTACGTGCTGCGATTGTTGATGGCACTGTCCAGCCGCGACTAAGTCGCGTAGTTGGGGCAGACGTAGCAGGCACACTCCGTGTGCCGTAGCGGCGCCAAGAAAACGCAATCAACTGCTGCTACGGCACACCGACCCGGCACCCGGCTAAACCGGCTGCCAGGTGCCCGGTGCCTGCTACGTTGTTGCTGGATCGCGCCTATGGATACAGCCACCCAGACGTATGATCCGCTGTACCTGAAGGGCATCGCCTACTTCAACGCCTGCGAGTTCTTCGAAGCCCACGAGGTTTGGGAAGAGCTGTGGAAGGAATATCAGGGCGATTTGCGGCTTTTTTATAAAGGGCTGATTCAGGCAGCCGTCGCGTTGCATCACTTCGGCAACGGCAACATCCGCGGAGCCCGCAAGGTGTACTTCAGCAGCCGCAATTATTTGAAAGAATATGCGCCGCTGTGTATGGGCCTGAATGTGGATCAGTTCCTCGCCCAGTTCGATTCCTGCTTTGCCGAAGTGGCGGCCAGCGACGTACAATTCCCCCACATCGACATCAACCCGGAGCTGATCCCCGAGATATCGCTCGATCCGCCGGCCGAGCTGCCTCCGATTGAGATTGAAAGGTGACGGGCGTATGAAACCGTGGGACGGGGCTGAGCTTGAATTCGACGCGGCGACGTTCTGCGGAGTGGCGCGGCTCTTTCCACTTCCGAACGTCGTGCTGTATCCGCATGTAATGCAGCCGCTGCACATCTTCGAGGAGCGGTATCGCGAGATGCTTGAAGACGCCCTGGCCGGCGACAAACTCATCGCCATGGCGATGTTGGAGCCGGGCTGGGAAGCCGATTACGACAGCCGGCCGCCCGTTTCGCCCTACGCCTGCTTGGGCAAAGTAGTAGCGCACCATCGGTTGGATGATGGCACGTACAACGTGTTGCTGCTAGGTGTCGAGCGGGTGCGCATTGTCGAGGAACTCGATCCGCTGCGCTCCTTCCGGGAGGCGAAGGTCGAGATTGTCGAAGATCGCTACGATTTCGAGTCGCTTGCAGCACGCAAGCGCACTCAGGAAAAGCTGATCACCGCGTTTCGCCGGCATCTGCCCTGCACATGCCAATTGCCGGAGCAGCTCGAAGAGATGCTTTCGCGCCATTTGCCGCTCGGTCTGCTCACCGACCTGGCGGCGTATGCTCTGCCGCTCGAAATTGAAGTCAAGCGCAAGCTCTTGGGCGAGCCGAGCGTCAATGCCCGCGCCCAGGTGCTGCTGGAACAGGTGGAGCAGATGGCGGGCGTGGCCAAAAGCAAGTCGCATCGCTTCCCGCCGCTTTTCAGCGAAAATTGACGCATCTGTTATATAGCCCGGCCATCATGGCTGGAACTTGCGCGGCTTGACCTTCTTCATTGGGGCTACGTAAGATCGACGTAGCAGCGTCGATTCTCTAGGTAGGCGAACTTCAACGTGCCGATGCGGTATAAACTGCGGACGCTTTTCGTCATTTTGGCAGTTGCTGCTACTGCCCTCTTCGTTGTTGATAACGGCTCGGTGGCCGTTTGGGACGGCCATTTTCCGCTTCAAGTTTATCTTCGCGGTACGCAAGATCGGAGAATCATCGAAGTGGCCGCTGAACTCCTTCCTCAAATGGAATATGCCGATTACGTTAGAAACGCTTCGAGCCAACTCGACCTGCATCCCGAGCGCGTGAATTGGGTGGTGGGACAATCATTCACTGTTCGTGTGCCCTGTAGTGGTCGCACATCGACCTTCGGTCGCGAGTTGAGCTATACTCAATTCAAATTATTAGTCGTGCAAATTTCATTTATGGATGGACAAGCCGAATTAATCCCGGTTGAAATCCCGGACGGCAGAAAAGATCGTGACGTGATAGTTATAGTCGCGGGGCGAAAGCCAACCGACTAACAACCGCTGCATCTTACTCAGTGGCTAAGCGAGTCGTTTTGCGGTTCGCTGTTGCGGCTTGATATTGGGTGCAATCCGTCCCCACATCCGCGGGCCGGCAACTAAGCTATGTTTTCTGCATAATGCTATGACGAAGATACCGACGAGCGATGGTGCGCGCGGAGCCGACGTCGGCAGTTTGCCCGGCGAGCTGGCCGAGGAAAATGGCGCCCCGGTCGAAGCGGCCGTCGACAAGCCGCGTATCGAGCGCGCCGTGCGCGAAATACTGGCCGCCGTCGGCGAGGACCCCAACCGCGAAGGCCTGCGCGAGACGCCGGCGCGCGTGGCCCGCATGTATGCCGAGCTCTTCGCCGGCCTGCACGACGATCCGCGCGTGCATCTCAAAAAATTCTTCACGGAAAAATACGATGAGATGGTGCTCGTGCGCGACATCAGCTTCAACAGCATGTGCGAGCATCACCTCTTGCCCTTTACCGGCGTGGCCCACATCGGCTACGTGCCCAGCGGAAAGGTCGTGGGGTTGAGCAAGCTGGCCCGCGTCGTCGAGTCAGTTTCCCGCCGCCCGCAAGTCCAGGAGCGCATGACCGAAGAGATCGCCAACCTGTTGATCGACGAATTGGCCGTGAAAGGCGTGGCCGTGGTCATCGAGGCCACGCATTCCTGCATGACGATTCGCGGCGTGCGCAAACCGGGCAGCATCTGCGTCACCTCGGCGATGAAGGGCATCTTCCGCTCGAACCTATCCAGCCGTTCGGAGGTGATGAACCTCATCTATGGAAATCGAAGGTAGAGTGGGAGAAGGAGAGAATGGGAGAGGGGGAAACTCAGTAGGATCGCGATTAGAAGTGCATCTCCCCCTCTCCCCTTCTCCCCCTCTTTTTTAATAAGACGCATGGAGATACTCGCCCAGTTTCTACTGCGCCTCACCTTCGGCCTCGCGCTGGGGATGGCGATCACCTCGCCGCAAAAAGTCTCCAGCGGCTTCTTTCGCAATCACCTCTATGTGACACTCGGCCTGGCGACGTTAGCCACGCTGGTGCTGTTTCGGTCGTCCCAGACAGCGAGCTTGTTTGCAGCAGCCGCGGCGGTTGCCAGCTTTCTAGGTGCCGCGTTCTGGCTTTACGACGCCAGGGCGGCTGGCCGGCTGTCGCTGCTCATCGTGGGGGCGAGCTCGCTTGCTGCGGCACTGCTCATCGAGCCCACGGCCACCTTTGAAGACACGCCAAGCAAATTGCGAACAATCGCGGTAATTACCTCGGGCATGTTGCTCGGCACCACGACGACGGCAATGCTCCTCGGCCACTGGTATCTTAACGCGCCCGGCATGGAGCTGGCGCCGCTGCGCCGACTGCTTGACGTCGACATGCTATGTGTTGGCATGCAGGCAGTCATTTCTGGCACTGGCCTCGTCGCAGAATTGAAGCTACAGCCGGATGCGCCGTTTGCATGGTTGTTGTTCGTTGTATTGCGCTGGTCCTTCGGGCTGTTTGGCGTACTTGCCCTCGTATGGATGGCCCGAGAAACTTTGAAAATACCCAATACACAAAGCGCCACGGGCATTCTTTACGTGGCCGTCATCGGCGTTTTCGTGGGCGAATTGACCGCCGCGCTACTGTCGAGCGAGTCAATGTTTCCGCTATAATTAAGATGTTCGCTTTTCGCATCCATGTTTTCCAACTGCTTGCGGTTTTGCACTTTTGATGAACGTTACCTATCTTTGCCCCGAATGCGAGGGCACTGTTCGAGTCAGGCTCGCCGATCATCCAACTCACCTCGCATGTTCTCACTGCGGCCGGCAGATTGCCGCGCCAGCGGGCGCCGTTTCCGACGGCCGCATTAAGCGTTGCCTGGTGTGCCCCAGCACCGACCTGTTCGCACGCAAGGATTTTCCGCAGCGTCTCGGCGTTGCGCTCGTAGTGTTTGGATTTATCGCCAGCAGCATCGCCTGGGCCAATTACCAGGTGCTGTTGACCTTCGCGATTCTGTTTGGAACGGCGCTCGTGGATTTGGTGCTCTACCTGGTGATGGGCGAGTCGCTGACGTGTTACCGGTGCCAC
>DATFGJ010000404.1:0-11449 GCA_035249585.1 Lacipirellulaceae bacterium | reverse complement strand
CATGCGTCGCCTGATCATGGAGCATAAAGGCGAGCTGCACCCGCAAATCGTCCTCGAAGACGCCGAAGGCAAGCCGCTGGACGTGTACTACTTGCCGGAGCGTGCTCACATCGTCGTCGAGGAAGGCAAGAACGTCGTTCTCACGCGGAACGGCGAGATTTCGCTGCTCGACGCCAAGGGGCGCGAGCTGGAGAAATACGAGGTGCCGAACGGGGCCATCCTCCGCGTCGACGAAAACCAGTCGGTCAAGGCGGGCCAGGTCCTCTGCGAATGGGATCCGCACAGCATTCCGATTCTCGCCGAAACGGGCGGCAAGGTCCGCTTCGAAGATCTCGTCGAAGGCCAGACGATGCGTAAGGAACGGGACCCCTCAGGTCACGATCGTTACATCATCATGGAACACAAGGGCGACATGCACCCGCAGGTCGTCGTTGAAGACCCGAAGGATGGCAAGATCCTCGACTTCTACTACATGCCCGAGCGGGCGCACCTGGAAGTCGATGAAGGCCAGATCATCTCGCCCGGCACGCTCGTCGCGAAGACGCCGCGCGAAGCGACCGGCACGCAGGACATCACGGGCGGTTTGCCGCGCGTCACGGAAATCTTCGAAGCTCGCAAGCCGAAGGACCCGGCCGTCATCGCCGAGATCGACGGTACGGTCGAGCTCCTCTCGGAGAAGAAGCGCGGCAAGCGGTCGATTATCGTCCGCAGCGAAAGCGGCATCGAACGCGAGCACCTCATCAGCCACAACAAGCACTTGCGCGTGCATTCGGGCGACGTGGTGCGTGCGGGCGATGCATTGGTGGATGGCCCGCTCGTGCCGCACGACATTCTGCGGATTTCCGGCGAAGAAGCGGTGCAGCAGTACCTGACCCGCGAGATCCAGAACGTCTACCGCAGCCAGCGCGTCGAGATCAACGACAAGCACATCGAGATCATCGTTGCCCGCATGTTGCGCAAGGTGCGCATCGAGCATCCCGGCGACACGAACCTCTTGCCGGGCAGCGTGATGGACAAGTTCGACTTCCGCCAGGCGAACGAGCAGATCATGCAGGCCCTCAAGATCACCGAGAAGGGCGACAGCGACTTCGCTGCCGGCTCGATCGTGCCCAAGGACGTTCTCGACCAGGCGAACGCGCAGATCGAAGCGCTTGGCGGCAACTCGGCCAAGGGCACCAAGCCCAAGCGAGCCACCGCGGCGACGCAGCTATTGGGCATCACCAAGGCCTCCGTGCAAAGCTCCAGCTTCATCTCGGCCGCGAGCTTCCAGGAGACGACGAAGGTGCTCACCGAGGCGGCGCTCGCCGGCCGCACCGATCACTTGGTCGGCCTCAAGGAAAACGTGATTCTCGGCCACTTGATCCCGGCCGGCACTGGCTTCCGCAACATCCACGACGCGGAAGTCCGCATCCGGCCCGAGGCGCTCGAAGCGCTGGCGGCCGAGAAGGGCCGCGTCCTCGAACGCGCCTTCCCGCTTCTGGACACGGCCGTGGCCGGCGAGCGGGGCGGCAACGGCGATGGGGCACCTGCGCCGACCGCCGCTCCATCGCAGCCGGCACCGACGAGTCTCGATGCCCTACTTGGTGGCACCGAGCCCACCGACGGCGGCTCGGAAGACGAATAGCCTGACTAAAGTAATGTGAATAGGCTCGCGTCGGCCCTCGGCCGGCACGAGCCTTTTCGTGCGCTGCTAGTCAGTGCGCGGCCAGTTGTTGATAATATCTGCAGATATGAAAATCAATCTGACCGTAGGACATTCAATGGCCACCGTAGAAAGCGAAACGGCAGTCCAGCCCGCCCAGCGGCTATTTACTATAGCCGATCTGGACGCACTACCGACTGAACTACCCTCGGGCCCAATTGATTACGAACTCGACAACGGGAGGTTGATATTTGTGGTACCACCCGGAGATACGCACGGGGCAGTTCAGTCAAACATTGTGACAGAATTGAAACTTCAAGGTGAGCGAAAAGGTCAGGGCAAAGTGCGGACGGAGGTTGGTGTCATCTTATGGCGAAACCCGGATCGCGTCGTCAATCCTGACGTTTTGTTCATCGCCAACAAATCGCTCCCCATCCGCCGGTCGCGTGAGGGCTACTTGGAAACTATTCCTGAATTGGTCGTTGAGATCCGAAGCAAGAACGATTCCGTGAAGTACGTCGAGCGAAAGGCGCAACACTATTTGAAAGCCGGCGTTGAGATGGTTTGGATCGCTGACCCTGAATCAATGACCGTAATCGCTCATATGGCAACGGGCGAACCGATTGTCTTTGGCGAAGGCGATATGCTGCAATTGCCGAGTTTGATTCCTGGCTTCTCAATGCCCGTGGCCGATGTCTTTCGGGAGTAAGTCATGCCAGTGGTTACTAGTCAACCGTCGACGACTGTCCTTGGCGTGACAATCACCCGAGATGATGTGCTACGCGCGATGGAGCGGGGTTTGATGCGGAACATCGCGCCATTTAAAGCCAACCGCCTTTCTCAGGACGTTAAGAATCGAACAGCGTCGTTATCGGGCGTAATTACCGTGATTTCGCGCGGAATATTTCGTATTCGCCGCGAATCCTAGCAGCTGGCCATTCATAGGCCGTGCCCCCCTTGCTCTAGCTGCTGCAAGAACATACAATTGATTAAAACAACTGTTTAAAACTAGTGTATTATCATAATTGCATGTCTTCAAACGACTTAGATACCAAGCGCGAGCGCATAGTTGAAGCGGCCGGCGAGCTTTTTGCCGAGCGAGGCTTTGAGGCGACAACTGTGCGCGACATTTGCCAAGCTGCGGATGCGAACGTCGCGGCTGTCAATTACTACTTTGGCGACAAGCAGCGTTTGTACGTCGAAGCGGTCGTACGGGCGCATCGCTGGCGGATGGAGCGCGTGAAGCTGCCGGAGTGGTCGGTGGACACGACGGCCGAGCAAAAGCTTGCCGACTTCATCAAGACGTTCATCCGCCGGGTGCGCAGCGGACCGGGCGACACGTGGCACACCCGGCTCATCATGCGCGAGATTGGCAATCCGTCGGCCGCCTGCGCCGAGCTGGTGCAATCCTCGATCCGCCCGCAGTTTGAAATTTTGCTTTCGATTCTCGGCGAGCTGCTGCCGGATGAGACGGACGCCCAAAAGCTGCGGCTTACGGCGTTCAGCATTGTCGGGCAGTGCTTGTTTTACCATTTTGCCGATCCGGTGATTCGCAATCTGCTCAATGACGAGGAATATGCCGCGCTTGAAATCGAAAAGCTGGCGGACCACATTACGCAATTTTCGATGCAATCGTTTAAGCACCGTATTCGATCCGATCGGGCAGGAGCGAAGCGATGAACTGGATCGCTCTCAAAATGCTGACGGGCAATCGCGGCAAGTATCTGGGGATCATTCTGGGCATTGCCTTCGCCTCGCTCTTGATCGCGCAGCAGGCCTCGATTTTCTGCGGCCTGATGCTGCAAACGAGCGGGCAGATTCGCGATATCCAGGGCGCAGACATCTGGGTCATGGATCCCAACGTGCAATTCTCGGACGACGTGAAGCCGCTTTCCGACAGCGATCTCTACCGCGTGCGCGGCGTGCCGGGCGTGTCGTGGGCCGTCCGCCTTTACAAAGGGCTGACGCGCTCGCGGCTGGCGGATGGGAATTTTCAGCAGACGATCCTGCTCGGGCTGGATGATGCGACGCTCGTCGGCGCGCCGACCAACATGATCCTCGGCAACGTGTTCGATCTGCGGAAACCCAAGGCCGTCATCATGGACATCGAGGGCTACGAATTGCTTTGGCCCGGCGAAGAGCCGCGATTGGGCAAGCGCTTTGAGATGAACGACCGCGAGGCGGAGATCGTCGGCATCTGCAAATCCAGCCGCACGTTCCAAACGTTCCCTGTCGTTTACACGCGCTATACGCAAGCGCTGGAGTTCGTGCCTCCGGAGCGGAAAGTGTTGTCCTTCGTGTTGGCCGACGCGGATGACGATATGCGCGTCGACGAGGTTTGCCAGCGCATCGAGAAACAAACGGGCCTGCGGGCGGTGACCGGCGAGCAGTTCGAGTGGATCACGATGTGGTACTACATGGACAACACCGGCATTCCATTCAACTTCGGTATTACAGTCATTCTCGGGTTCATTGTGGGCGCGGCCATCGCGGCCCAAACTTTTTACCTGTTTACGATCGAAAACATCAAGCAGTACGGCGCGCTCAAGGCGATGGGCGCCGGCAACTGGAGTCTGATGGGAATGATTCTGCTACAAGCGCTCTTGGTCAGCGTAATCGGTTTCGGTCTGGGCATCGGCGCGGCGACCTGGTTCGGCACGATCGCCAACTCGCCCGGCTCCAAGCTTGCGTTTTACATGCCGGCTGAAGTATTCGTTGGAACCGCGCTGGCCGTTGGCGGGATCAGCATACTTTCGAGCTTGCTGAGCCTGCACCGGGTGATGGTCGTCGAGCCAGCAGTCGTGTTTCAAGGATAGCGGCGATGAACGGCGACAACGTGAAACCTCTCGTCACCTGCGACGATGTCGTGAAAATCTACGGCAGCGGCAACGCGGAAGTGCACGCGCTGCGCGGCGTTAACCTCGATGTCTTTCCGGGCGAGCTGACGATGCTCGTTGGCCCGAGCGGCTGCGGCAAAACGACGCTACTCTCGGTGGTTGCCGGGATTCTGAGGCCCACCAGCGGCCGCGTGACCGCTCTTGAAACTGATTTGGCGCAGCTTTCCTCGTGGCGGCGAACTGCATTCCGCCGGCAGCACGTGGGCTTCGTGTTTCAGCAGTTCAACTTGCTGCCGGCGCTCACGGCGGCCGAGAACGCCGCCGTGCCGCTGGTGATCCAGGGATATTCGAAATATCGGGCCATGTCGGCCGCCAAAGCGCTTTTGGCGAAGATGGGCATGGCCGACCGCGTGAACAATCTTCCCGGCCAGCTGTCGGGCGGCCAGCAGCAACGCGTGGCAATCGCACGGGCCCTGATTCATCGGCCGCAGCTCTTGGTGTGCGACGAGCCGACCTCGGCGCTCGATCACAAAACTGGCCACGCGATTCTGGAACTATTGCGTTCGATCGCAATTGAAGGCGACCGGGCTGTGATCATCGTCACACACGACAGCCGCATTTTCGAATTCGCCGATACGATAGCCCGTATGGATGATGGGCGGATCATCTCGCTTGAGCGGCAAACGCGCGATACGCATGGCGTTTGGGAAGAGGCAATTACATTGTGACTCAAATTATCACTACCAATGCAGCTCACGCAGAGGCGCAGTGAACGCAGAGATCCGAAACAACATTCTGTGCGTGCTCCGCGCCACTGCGTGAGAGACATACGAAATTGAGTCTATGACAGACATACGAAGACAGAAAGACGTAACATGTTTACCAAATTCGTCCTGCCGCTCGTGGCCATCGGCTCGATCGTGTTTGCCGTGATGTTTTTGGCGGAAGCGGGCGAAAAGATGCCCGCCGTGCCGCCGCCGATTCAGCCGGCCGAAAACCCGTTTCCCAACACGGTGGCCGGCGCGGGTATGATCGAGGCCCAGACCGAGAACATCGCCATTGGCTCGCCCGTGCCCGGCATCGTTGTGGAAGTTCCGGTGAAGGTGGGCCAGAAAGTGAAGGCGGGCGACCCGCTGTTTCGCCTCGACGACCGTCAACTCAAGGCGGAGCTCGAAGTTCGCAACGCGGCTTTGGCCGACGCGAAGGTAGCGCTTGCCAGGCTCAAGGCGATGCCACGCCCCGAAGAGCTGCCGCGCGCCGAAGCCGCGGTCCGTGAAGCAAAAGCCGATTGGGAAAACTGGGAGCAACTGTGGGCTCGCGGCGAAAAGCTGCTTACGGACCGCGCCATCTCCGATGAAGAGTTCATCGAGCGGAAACAGTCGGCCGTGCAGGCCCGCGAGCGATACAACCACGCGGTTGCCGAATACAACCTGCTCAAGGCGGGCAGCTGGGAGCTTGATCGGCAGGTAGCTCAGTCGGCGATCGATCGCGCTCAAACGCAAGTCAATCAAACCGAGACGGAAATCGATCGGCTGGTCATCCGCGCGCTGGTCGACGGCGAGGTGCTGCAAGTAAACGTGCGGCCGGGCGAATTCGTCGGTGCGCCGCCCGACCAGCCGCTCATCGTGCTCGGCAACGTCGAGCAGCTGCACGTGCGCGTCGACATCGACGAGTATGATATTCCTCGGTTTGTCCCAGAAGCGCCGGCGCGTGCCACGCTCAAGGGCCAGCCGGCTGAGTTTTTTCCGCTCTCGTTCGTGCGGCTCG
Source organism: Lacipirellulaceae bacterium (assembly GCA_035249585.1). Taxonomy (GTDB): domain Bacteria; phylum Planctomycetota; class Planctomycetia; order Pirellulales; family Lacipirellulaceae; genus JABDGM01. The sequence continues at coordinate 5,203 of DATFGJ010000404.1, read as the reverse complement.
AGCCGTACGTGGTGCCCAAGAAGTCTCTTACGGGCGACAACACCGAGCGAGTCGACACCCGCGTGCTGCAAGTAATCTACTCGATCGACGCCCGCGGCGAGCGGCTGTTCGTCGGACAGCAACTCGACGTTTTCGTCGACGCTTCGGCTAGTGCCGGTAGCTGAATTCGCAGGAATTCAGCGGGCCATTGCTGAATTCGCGACTTCCAATGAATGCTAGCAATATCGACGTGCGCCGAGCGATCCGCGTAGACTGAAACCCATCGCCTCTGAACAAGGAGGGTCGCGCGATGGGACGAGTCGGGGCGCGCCGAGTGGCTGGCGCGGCGTTTCGCGGATTTGGGCATTCACGTTACTTGCCGTTCGGCGCCGAGCTGCACGGCCTTCACGTTACCGACGACTTGTCGGAAGTTCGCCGCGCGGTGCGGAACCAATGCCCGGCGTTGCCCGGTGTATACGGTGTCGTCGATTCAAGACGCGAACTGGCCTATGTCGGCATGTCGACAGCCCTTCGCAAGCGGCTGATTACTTATTTTCAGACGGGCAGCGCAATCCGCAAAGAACAAGCCATTGCGGCCCATGCCCGCACCGTTGTTTGGGAAGTTGCCGGCCACGAGCTGACAGCCCAATTGCGCGAGCTTGAGCTTATCCGTCGCCACCAGCCGCGATTCAACGTGAAAGGGCGGCAACCGATCCGCCCACTTGGCTTCATCTATCTTTCGCGCGAGGATGCGCCTCGCCTGCGAATCGCCAGGCGCGTTCCCAGGGGAGTGCGCTATAGCTGGGGCCCCATGTCAATGAATTGGCGAGTTCGCGATGCTGTCGAGATCGTCAACCGCCTGTTCAAACTTTGCGATTGCAGCCCATTGGTGTCAATGCACTTTGCCGATCAGCGGCAGCTATTCCCGCTGGAGTTGCGCGTGCAGTGCCTGCGCGGCGAAACCGGATCGTGCCTCGGCCCATGCGCCGGCCAATGCACGTTCACACAATATGCGACCCAACTGCGAGCGGCGCGCGCGCTATTGGATGGCCGCGATTCTGGACCGCTCCATCGGCTAGAAGCAGATCTGGCCGACGCGGCCGCAACTCAACAATATGAACGCGCGGTCCGCCTGCGCGATACGCTGGAGCGCCTGCAATATTTGTGCGATCAGCTGGCCATCCTGCGGGCGCCGCCGCTTCCAGAGCAGTTCGTATACCCGTTGCAGTTAAGCAATCGGCCGGTGTGGTATCTGATTGTCGAATGCCGAGTCGTCGCAGCGGCACCCGTTCCGGAAACGAGCGAGGCCGCGCACCGCTGCGCGGCTCTGTTTGGCCGGATGCTGGATCGGAGTATTGCAAAGCCAACGGACACAGATCGCCCGGTTGCGCAGATCGTTTCCTCATGGTTTCGAATACAGCCGGCCGAGATGCACTCGATCATCTCGACTGCCGATGTGCTCGAATTCTGCCATAGCATGGCGCTCCGACGTGCGTGACAAGTCGCGGCAGCCCGGTTCGTGTTTGACCCACACGCAATGCGCCCGTACCATGCGCTGCCATGATGCTTGTTTTGTTTCTGTTGTTTACACTGGTGCCATTGGTTGAACTGGCACTCCTCGTTTGGATCGGAACGCATACGGTGTGGTGGCTGCCGATAGGACTGGTGATTCTCACGGGCATCGCCGGCGCGGCGCTGATGCGGCACCAAGGCTGGCAAACCGGGTCGCGCATGCGTGGCGAGCTGCGTTCCGGCCGCATACCGGCCGACGCGATGATCGACGGCTTCTTGCTCGTGGCCGCAGCGATTTTCTTGATCGCCCCCGGCGTGCTGACCGATGTGGTGGGCATCGCCTTGCTCCTGCCGCCCGTGCGCGGCGTGGTAAAACGCGGCGTGGTCTCCTGGGTTCGCCGTCAAGTTGAGCTGAAGACGACTCAGTTCCACACCACAATTCGTCCAGACGACATCGATCATCCTGCGCCGCCTCGTCACGATGAAATCATTGACGCAAAGGTGATTTCTTCGCGCGTCGAGGAGGTGAAGTAGGACGATTCCAGCGAGCGTGGCTCGCCGACTATTGTCCTACTGCTTTTCAATCTTGCTCTCCGCAGGTTCGAGCAAGACGTGGTGATAGAGGAGCGCGGCGACGACGGCCCCGGCGATTGGCGCCACCCAGTACCAGTGGTGCCATTCAAAGTGGTTATGCACGAGCGCCGGGCCGAACGAGCGGGCCGGGTTCATCGACGCGCCGGTCACCTTGCCAGCGCACAAGATATCGAACGCGACCGTAAGGCCGATGGCGAATCCGCCGAGCTTCATCGGGGCCGCGCGCTCATCCACGGCCGTGCCGAAGATGGCGATCATCAACAGAAACGTGAGGATGAATTCGGTGACCAGCAGGATCGGCCAATCGACCCAAGCGCCGGGGAGTGGAATACCCAGCTTGGCGGCGTTTACCGAGTCTTCCGGGAAGATGTAATTGCAAGCCGCGGCGGCGAGCGTGGCACCGATCAATTGGGCAATGATGTACATCGCGGCGAGCGGCGCGGAAATTCGACCAGTCGACAGAAAGCCGATTGTCACCGCCGGGTTGAAGTGCGACCCGCTGATGCCGGCGAAAATGCTCACGGCAATCGACAGCGCCAAACCGTGCGCCAGCGCAATGCCCAAGAGGCCGGCCCCGCTGCTGATGGGAGCCTCGGTCGAAACGATCGCCCCGATCCCCGCGAAACACAGAAAAAACGTCCCGATCGCTTCCGCCAAGAGCTGCCGGATTGTGTACATCGCCTATTCCTCCGGAATAGCTAGGAGCGGGGAGCATGGAGCAGAAATGACGGATTCAATCTCGCTCCCAGCTCGTTGCTCCCCGCTCCCAGCTATTTCAGCTGCCCGCGCAGCGCTTCGAGGGCCGCATCGTAATCCGGTTCGCTGGTGACTTCGGGAACGTACTCGGCGTGGACCACCTTGCCGTTGGGATCGAGGACAAACACAGCCCGCGCGAGGATCTTCAGCTCTTCGATGAGCGTGCCGTAGCTTTTGCCGAAGTTGCGCTCCTGGTAGTCGCTGCCGACGCGCATGTTCTTTATGTTTTCCGCTCCGCAGAAGCGGTTCATCGCAAACGGCAAGTCCATGCTCACGGTGACCGCGTTGATCCGCTCGCCCATCGACGCGAGCTGGTCGTTGAATTTCTTGGTCTGCATCGCACAAACGGCCGTATCAAGCGACGGCACGACGCTGAGGATCGTCGGCTTGCCCTTGAGGTCGGCGAGCGAAATGGTCTTCATGCCGCCTTCGAAGTAGTGGATTTTAAAGTCGGGGGCAGTCTGGCCCTCCTTTATCTCATTGCCCGCAAGCGTCAGCGGCGCGCCTTTAAACGTAACGGCTCCAGATCGTGACATCGCTTGGACCTTTCGTATATTCGGATTTGACGTACGACTTGTGGGAAGAATGGCTGGAAGCGGCGTGGCTGGGGCGGCTATTACCGCCGCGACGGACCTTTAAGTATCCGGTTTTAGCGGACGCCTGCAAGGGTCTGCAGAGTGGCTAAGATGCCGACTTGGCGCGTGGCATCAAGCGGATTTGCCAGGCGCAAAGACGAGAAGAGAATAATAAGCGCCGCAGGGCGCGAACAAGAACAGAAGGATTGTCCGGGGCCGAAAGTCGCGCGCCGCCGGGCTAGTTGCCTTCGGCCTGGATTTCGCTTTCGATGGCCTCGGCCTGCTCCTGCATTGCGGCCGCTTCGCGGGCCAGTTTGAATTCCGGACCCGGAGCGTAGTACTGCACATCGTCAGTGAGATAGTACGGGCTGGGCAGCGTCTGGCCGGCCATCTCCACCTGGCAGCCGGTGAGCAGCGCCACGGCGGGCAGCACGGCCACGGCCGCAAGGCGCCATAATCTCTGGTGCATTGGCTTATGCGTGTGCATGGTTTCGGTCTCCGGCGAGATGGGCCGCGGCCACGTGCCGGGCTGTCGGGCCAGATTCTGGTCCATCAGCCGCCAGGCAAACAGCGCTTTGCCGTACAACCGTTATCGTCCACCCAACCGGAAAAGATTTGCTGACTTTTAAAGTTTGTGCCAAAACACCTGGAGGCGTCGCTAGCTCGACAAGGCGACTTTTTGAATTCCGGCTCGCACGTTTTCCCGAATCGCAGGCGAAGGATTTCGCCCATTTCCCTCGCTGGCGCATCGGGCCGGTGTGATGAGCCGCCAAAACCAACTTAAAAATCCGGCGGCATTCAATTTGGTAGAATGCACGTGGGCGCAAGCAATGCATCGTGCGCTCCCCGCAAGCATTCGTCCCAAGCTCCAAGAGGCAACCCTATGGGCCGAACCGTTCTTTGCCGACCCTTATTCGGCCGACGCCTTGGCAGCGATTTACGAGTTGCGATTGTCGCCGTGATGATGGCGGTGCTGTCGGCGGCGCCCGCCGCGGCGCAAGTTGGCGACGACATTCCCCGCGCGCCGTATTACCTCGCCGTGCAAACCTTTTACTCCGGCGACTACATCGACGCCGAGCGCGGCCTGCGCCGCGAAACGCGCCGAGGAGTCCGCACTGTCCAGGCGCGCTGGATCGATTCGATCTGTTACCACGCGATGCTGGGCGAGGTGCTGTATCACCAGGGCCGTAACGCCGAGGCGCTGGCCGAGTTCGACCAGGCCTGCCAGATTTTGCTCGCCTATCCGAACTGGCTGTTGCAAGTGAAGTTTATTCAGCCGCCACGGCCGGACATTGCCCGCACACGTCGCATCCCACCGTGGGGCCGCAGCGAGCGCCAATTCACGCTGGGCCAGTTTGCAGAGACCGAGCAAGTCTTCATGGGCGAGCTCGATCCGCGGCGGGCTTTGCAGGAAGGCGGCGTCTTCCGCACTCCGATGTTCTGGCGTGTGAATGCCGTCGAAGTGATCCGCACCTCGGCACTGGCCATCCGCCGGCGCGGCGAGCTGCTCGGCCCGCTTGCCGCGCATGACCGGCTGACCAAGGAGCTTTCTGACACGTTTGCCCGAGGCAATCTCTCGTCACCTAATCATTGGTCAAGCGTATGGATCGATCTCTTGCGCGGCCTCACGCAGGCCGGCATCGGGAAGCTCGACGAGGCCGATATGCTCTTGAGCCGCGCCGCTGTGGTCGAGGGACAATTCGACCATCCGCTCACGTGCGTCGTGCTCTTGGAGCAGGGACGCATCGCAATGATGCGCGGCGACGGCCGACGAGCGGCGCACTTTT
>DATFGJ010000403.1:0-2622 GCA_035249585.1 Lacipirellulaceae bacterium | reverse complement strand
CTCAACGCAGGTGCCGTCGCTGTCCGCACGTACGCCGTCGGCTACGTCAATTTCCCGCGCGGCGCGGATCACGATATCTGCTCCACCACTTCCTGCCAGGTTTATAATCCCAACGTTTCCAGCAGTTTCACCGATCGCGCGGTCGATTTCACCGCGGGTTGCGTGATGATCAACGCGAACAATGCCATTACTCGCGGCCTTACCGAATATTCCGCGGAAAACAACCAACTCGGCATGGCCTGTGGCGATGGCTACACGGCGTCGGTGGGGGGCTGCCTGGCTGATCCGGTTTGCATCGGCGAGTCCGAGTTCGGCCACGGCCGCGGCCTTTGCCAGTGGGGCTCCGCGCGCTGGGCCACTGGATTGAAATTTCCGAACCGCAGCCTCAGCGACAACACCACCACCAACGGTCATCCGCGCCAGGACTGGCAATGGATTCTAAATCATTACTACCCGAACCTTCGACTCGTTCGCACAACACCGCTCGCGCTTAACAATCCTGTCCGCGTCATCGGTTCATCTTCGCCACTGAACGTTCGCGCCTGTCCGGGCGGAACGATCACAAATGGCGTTAACTGTCCCTCCATTGGCACGCGCCCGCTTGGCGCCATCGGTTACATCACCGGCGGGCCGCAACGCGTCATGGCTGACGGCCAGGGCTACACCTGGTGGAGAGTGCGCTGGCAAAATGGCATCGAAGGCTGGTCTGTTGAGAACTACCTCGACCGTTTTATCCCGACCAACACCGCGCCGGCGTTCACGCCTGTGGCGGATCTCACGCTGCACGCGGGCATGGCTCTGCGCATGACCAACACCGCGAGTGATGCCGATTTCCCGCCGAACACCTTGACGTTCTCGCTGCCCACGGCGCCGCCGGCCGCCGCCATTCATCCCTCAACCGGTTACCTGCTCTGGACCATGACGGCGACCAACGTGGGCACAACGAATTTTTTCACGGTGCGGGTGACTGACAACGGCTCGCCGGCCTTGAGCGCAACTAATTCATTTCGCGTGCGGATCATCCCGCCGCCGCAAGTAAGCGCTGCGTCAGTTCCAGCAAATTCCGTGCGCCTCACCTGGACTTCCGCCCCTCGCTCCCGTTATCGCGTCGAATACGCCAACAATCTCTCCTCACCTTCCTGGCTGCCGCTCGGCAACATCATCACTGGGACTGCTTCGACCACCAGTTTTACGGACGCACTTGCGCAGCAACGCTTCTATCGGATTCTTGTCGTCGATTGATTCGCTGATCAGGATTTTTGGTCATCCTCCCTGGCGAATTCCGGACAACACGACCCGCTCGCTTCGTAACACTCAGCGCACAGCGTCTTGCCATCAAACACGTAAGCACCATACCTGCCGCACACCTCGCAAACCGCGTCCTCTTCGAACCGCACTTTCTGTTCTGTGTCGCCACTGCTCATAGCGAGAAGATACTCTCGCAATGGAGTGATCGCGAGTGCCAAAGGAATGTAAAGGAATGTTGTGCTTCTGGATTCCCGGCAGCGTTTTGCATACTCTCCGCCGCCATGCGTAACGAGTCATTGAAGTTTCTGGAGAAGTTGATCAATACCCCGAGCCCTTCGGGGCACGAAGTGCGGGGGCAACGAGTCTGGCTGGATTATGTGCAGGCGTTTGCGGACGAGACGTTCACCGACGCGTACGGCAATGCCGTCGCGACGCTCAACAAGGGCGGCTCGCCGCGGGTCATGCTCGCTGGCCACGCCGATGAAATCGCGATGGTCGTTAATTTCATCAATCCCGAGGGCTTCATCTACGTGCGGAAGCTGGGTGGGGTCGATCCCGCCATCACCAAGGCGCAGCGGGTGGTCATTCACTCGAAGAATGGTCCGGTCAAGGGTGTCGTCGGCAACGTCGCATGGCACCTGGTCAAGGGTGAGAAGGAAAGGAAAGCGCCCGAAATTCACGACCTGTTCATCGACATCGGCGTCGCAACGAAGAAAGAAACCGAAAAGCTGGTTCGAATCGGCGACCCGATCACCCTCGTTGATGAATTCGAACTGTTGCGGAATGAGTTGGCGATCTCGCGCGCCTTCGACAATCGCATCGGCACATTTGCGGTCGCCGAGGCCTTACGATTGCTCAAAGAGAGCAAGCAGCCCCTTCACGCCGAAGTTTGCGCCGTCTCGAACATCATGGAAGAAATCGGGCTGCTCGGAGCGCGGCAGATTGCTTACACGCTGAAGCCCGACGTCGCGGTGGTCGTGGACGTAACGCACGCGACGGATTACCCGACGGTGAGCCAGCCGATGCACGGCGAGATCAAAGTGGGGCAGGGACCGACGCTGACGCACGGCGGCTGCAATCATTCGGACGTGGTCGCGCGTCTGGAGCAAGTCGCCAAAGCGGCGAAGATCAATTTACAACACGAAGCCATGTCCGCGACCAGCGGCACCGACACAGACGTGATTTTTTGGACGCGCGGCGGCATCCCGTCGGCGCTCGTCAGCTTGCCCAATCGTTACATGCACTCGCCGGTCGAGTTGGTAAGCTTGAAAGATCTGGAGCAGATTCCACAACTGCTCGCCGCCTTCGCGCAATCCCTAAAGAAAGAGGAACAATTTAAGGTGAAGATTTGAGGACGCGCGCGCCTCACCGCAC
>DATFGJ010000402.1:0-2079 GCA_035249585.1 Lacipirellulaceae bacterium | reverse complement strand
CGGGATAGAGCCCGCGGAGTTTCGTAGCTGAAGTCGTGAGACTTCAACGAGCTTTTGACGCCGCGGAACTCTCACAAGTTCCGCGATAAGCGTAGAGCCAGCGGAGTTTTATTCGGGCCGCACGACGGGCACTGCCACGGGGGCGACAGCCGGAGCGGTCGGCGTGGGCGGCACTCCCGGCACCTGCGGATGCCCCGGCGGCAAACCGGCGCCGGGAATCGGCGGTAACGAGAGGCCGAACACGTTCTCTGCTCCGCCAGCCGGGTCGCCGCTGAAGAACCCCAGCCCGTCGGCCTCGTTCCGCAAAACGTCGATCTGCAGGTTGATGATGTCCTCCTTCTTTTCACGCCGCCGCTCCAATAGCTCGCGCAGCTGCTTGACGCGCTTCTCGACCGCCGCCAGCTCTTCCTCGCGGCGATTCATGTCCGCTTCGAAGTACTCGTCGAGCAGCTCGCTGAGCTTTTCCTGCGCCTCGTCCCGGGCGTCATCGTCTTCGGCTTCGCTGAGCGCCGCGGCCGCTTCGCGTATCGCGCGCAGATCGTCGCCGGCCATTTGAAACTTGAGCACTGTCTTCGGGCCTTTTTCCATACGTCCGTAGCTGCCGCGACGTCCACCATAGGCATCCATGCCGCCATATGGGTTACCGTACCGGCCGCCCCCTTCCCTGCCGCCGTAGCCGCCACCGCCCGCGCGCTCTCCTGTGACAATCACTTTCGTCTCACGTCGCCTTGGTTCTGGCTTTTTATCCAGTTCTAACGTCGCTTCGACAGTCGGCCGGTCCTCTTCGCCTTCGAACACCTGGCCCCAAAGCCCGCTGGCCGCGAATGCCGCCAGGCCACAGATCGAAAGCGTCAAAAATGTCTTCATCGAGATTTGCTCCTTGTGTTTTAGCCGAATTCGTGCGAATTCGGCCCTGTTTATAAACCAACCGAAGTTTCATGACTTCGGCTACTGACCGTCTGTCCCGCTTGCCGTTTCCATCGCCGCGATCTCGCGATCGAGTGCTTCCAATTCCCGCTGCCAGGCATCGTCACCAGGCTGTAAGTAAAACGACGCCGCGGATGTGTTGCCGACCGCTTCGCGCATCGCGGCACTCGCGCTCGCCACGTCGCGCTCGAGCCGCCTCCACTGGGAATTCTCCAGCGGCGGCGGCGACGCAGGCCACCAGGCGATTACGCCTAGGATCGTGGCCAACGTCAACAACAATCCGGCCGCGAGCGCTGCAAAGCGTCTCACACGTCGGGCACGCCAGGCGCGCCAGCGCCGCCGTCCCAGCCCGCGCTGCTGCGCGCGGCTCAATAGTTGCGACAGCTGCTGCTGCACATCATCCGCAGTTGACGGCCGCCGGCTGGGCTTCTTTTCCAGCAAGTTGTCGATCATGTCGCACAGTTCATCGGGCATGTCACGGTTGACTTCCCAAACCGGCCGGTGCCGCTCGCGGCAAATCCGGTGCAGCACGGCCAGCGTGCCCGCGGCCCGAAACGGCGGATGACCGGTCGCCATGAAATACAGCACCGCGCCCAGGCTGAATAAATCGGAGCGATGATCGATCGCCCCGCCGGTCGCCTGTTCGGGCGACATATAGTGCGGCGTGCCGGCGAGAATTCCCGTCTGCGTGAGGCTGGCATCATCGATCGCCCGCGCGAGGCCGAAATCCGTGAGCACCGCCCGCTCCACCTGGTTCTCCAGCAAAATGTTGGACGGCTTCACGTCGCGATGCACCAGCCCCTGCCGGTGCGCGGCCGCCAAGCCCGACGCGGCCTGCATGCCGATCCGCAAAATCTCCTCAACGCCGAGCGGCCCATCCTCCTCGACGCGCGTCTGCAGCGACCGGCCCGGCACGTATTGCATCACCAAGAACGGCACGGGCCCGCCCGACTCCACGTTGTAAATCGCCACCACGTGCTCGTGTACCACCGCCGCCGCCGCCCGGCCTTCGCGCGAAAATCGCTCGCGTGCCGCGCCGACGTGCGCCAAATGCGGCGCGAGCAGCTTCACGGCAATCGGCCGGTTCAGCTCGGCGTCGTGCGCCTTGAGCACGACGCCCATGCCGCCGCTGCCGATCACGCGCTCGATGTC
>DATFGJ010000401.1:0-7784 GCA_035249585.1 Lacipirellulaceae bacterium | reverse complement strand
CGATCACAAGTACGATCCGTTGAGCCAGGCCGACTTCTACCGTCTCCGGGCGTTCTTCCAGCCGGCGCTGCGCTTCGACAAGCACGAGTTCGGCCGCATATTGCATGAGGAACGCGCCGACCCATCGAAGCGATTCGCTGCGTACGTTTGCGAGCGCGGCGACTTCCGCCGTCGCGGCCCGCGAGTGGATCCGGCCTATCCTCGAATTGCCGTCACTGAAACTCAGTCGACGGCGCCGTCCCCCGGCAGCGATACGCCGCGACGTTTGGCGCTGGCCAACTGGCTGGCAAGTGACGACAACTATCTGGCAACGCGGGTCATCGTGAATCGTCTTTGGCAACACCATTTTGGTCACGGCCTGATACGCACGCCTAGCGATTTTGGCACGATGGGCGATACCCCGTCGCATCCGAAGCTGCTCGATTGGCTCGCCGGCGAGCTTGTGCGTCGCGGCGGCAGCTTGAAGCAGATGCATAAGCTCATGCTCACGAGCGCCACGTATCGGCAAGCAAGCCGCCCGCCGGCGGACGCGTCGCCGGCCGACTTGGCGCGCTGGCAAGCGGCGAGTGGAATCGATCCTGAGAATCGGTTGCTGTGGCGCGCCGAGCGCCAACGGCTCGAGGGCGAAGTCATTCGCGACTGCATGTTGGCGGCCGCCGATAGACTGAGTCCGCGAAAGGGTGGAATCGGCGTGATGCCCGACTTGCCCGATGAACTAACCATAACGCTTCTCAAAGACCAATGGAAACCGGCTCCTGACGAAGAGGATCACCGGCGTCGAAGCATCTATATTTTTGCCCGGCGCAACTTGCGATTTCCCATCTTCGAGGCGTTCGACCGCCCGGACACCAACGCCAGCTGCGCGGCGCGAAACCAAACAACCATCGCGCCGCAGGCCTTGTTCTTATTGAACTCGGAGTTTTCGCTCGACGCGGCCCGCAGCCTGGCCAAATTCGTTCGCGACCGAGCAAGCAATGATTCGAGCGCACAAATTGATCTCCTGTATCGCCGCATATTGGGACGTGAACCCACGCCAACGCAGAAGACCCGCGCCCAATCGTTCCTGAAAGAACAGGCGAATGATTGGAGCAATCCGCTCGCCTTACTATGCTTGGCGGTGTTCAATTCAAATGAGTTCGTTTACGTGGATTAGCGGTACTCTACATCCGCCGTTACTTTTTAAGGAATGTGCCTAGATGCGGACTATTCTCATCGCAAGCATTCTTGTAGTTTTGGGACGCTCTTCGGTTGTCGCCGGCGAGGAAGCAGCTTCCGAAGAGTCGACTGTCTTCTCCGGGCCGCAACTGGGCGAAGAACTGCCGCCGGTGCCGGTGCGCGGCGTGTTCGATGATGATGCAGGGAAGGAGCTTGATTTCGTCGGCGCCGCCGATGGCAATCCCATCGTACTGGTTTTCGTTCACCAATTGGATCGTCCCACGATCGGCATGGCACGCGCACTTACGGCATACGCGCTTCACCGGAAAAAGGACGGATTAACGACGGGAATCGTATGGCTCGACGACGATGCCACTGAGGCCGAGAACACGCTCAAGCGAATCCGCCACGCGTTGCCGCGTGGTGTGCCGATCGGCCTATCAACCGACGGAAAGGAAGGACCAGGAAGTTACGGGCTGAATCGCAATGTCGCCCTAACCATTCTCGTCGGCAACGAAGGCAAGGTAACGGCGAATTTCGCGCTCGTGCAGCCGAGCATCCAAGCGGATTTGCCCAAAGTGTTTGACGCCATTGTGCAAATCATCGGCGGGAAAGCGCCGGATGTTGCCGAATTCGCGGGCCCACGCGAAGCGATGCGCGGCAGGGCTGCGGCGGAACCCGATCCGCGTTTGCGGCGGCTCATCCGGCCAGTGATTCAGCTCGACGCGACCGAAGAGGAAGTCGACAAGGCGGCGGCGGCGCTTGAGGCGTTCGTTACGGACAATGAGGCGGCGCGACAGGACGTCGGCCGCATATCTAAAACTATTGTCAGTAGCGGAAAGCTGGCGAACTACGGCACGCCGCGTGCCCGGGAATATTTGCGAAAATGGGCCGAGCGCTATGGAGGCGAATCGCGGCGCAGCGGAGAAAAATCGGAATATGAGGTGTCGAAGGAATCTTCGCCTCAGGCACCTTCGCGATGAAGATGAGTCCGCAAAATTACGCCTGTTCATTCGTGGTCAGCTTGGTGGCCTGGCTGCAGGCGGGGGCGCTGTTTGCGGTCGATTTCGATACCGAAATCATTCCAATCCTGACGCGCTCGGGATGCAATGCGGGCGCGTGTCACGGAGCGGCCGCCGGGCGTGGTGAGTTTCGCTTGTCGCTGCTTGGCAGCAACCCGGCCGCCGACTTTGAATCGATCGTGCGCGAGTTTGAAGGCCGGCGCGTCAATCTGGCAAAACCAATCGAGAGTTTGCTGCTTGCCAAGCCGACCGGGCAATTAGCGCACGGCGGTGATGTCCTGCTCGATGTGGACAGCGAGGGCGCTCGCAAGCTACTTGCCTGGATTGAGTCCGGGGCAACGAGGGATGATCGGCGACGGCTGGTTCGCTTCGAAGTGGTGCCGGCCCACGTCGTTGTGGAAAGCCCTGGCGAGGAGGTGCCGCTGCGCGCCAGCGCGCATTTTGCCGACGGCGCGGTCGTCGATGTCACCCAATGGACCGTTTTCACGGCGGCTGATCCGGCATCGATTGAGCTCGACTCTGATCGCAATATTGCAAAGGTGCTGCGCGGCGGACAGTATATCGTTCACGCGAGGTTCCTCGATCGCGTGGTTCCGATTGATATCAAATTGCCTGTATTTGAGAAGCCCATCGATCTAGCTGGCGAGCCGCGGGTCAACTTCATTGATGACGAAGTCTTGAAGAAACTCTCGCTGTTGCGCATAACGCCGGCGCCCGCAGCCGATGATGAAACGTATTTGCGCCGCGTGTCGCTCGCGCTCACCGGGAAGTTGCCCACTCGTGAAGAAATCGAGCAATACCTCGTGGACCGCGCTGCGGACAAGCGTGATCGCCTGGTCGATCGCCTCGTAAAGAGCGACGCATTCACGGACTATTGGACGTTTCGCTTTGCGACGCTGCTGCGGATTCGCGCGCTCCCCAACGAGCGGGTTACGGCGCGGGTCTACCATAACTGGTTGAGTGAGCAGATACGTTCGCACGTGCCACTCGACCGCGTGGCGCGCGAATTATTGACGTCCACTGGCGACTCGCACGTAGTCGGACCAGCCAACTTCGCACGCATGTCGCTGGATGCTCGCGCTGAGGCAGAGCTCGTGAGCCAGGTTTTTCTCGGCGCGCGGCTCGGGTGCGCCAATTGCCACAATCATCCGCTGGACCGTTGGACACAAGATGATTACCACGGCCTGGCGGCGATCTTTGCCAAGGTCGAGCGAGGCCAGAATGTAATGCTAACCTCGCGCGGCGCAGTCACCAATCCGCGCACCGGCGAGCCGGCGATTCCGAAGCTGCCGGGAGATCGCAACCTCGACGCCGACGAAATCGCCGATTGTCGCGTCGAGTTCGCCGGGTGGCTCACGGAACCAGAAAATCCCTATTTCGCCCGCGCAATCGTCAATCGCTTGTGGCAGGCCATGCTCGGACGCGGGCTCGTCGAACCAGTCGACGACCTGCGCACGACGAATCCCGCCACGCACCCGGAATTGCTCGACAAGCTGGCCGCTGATTTCATCGAGCATGGATTTGATTTCCGACACACGCTTCGGCTGATCGCGCTCAGCGAAACATTTCGCCGCGGCGAGCCGACAAGCGCAACGGATCATTTCCGATTTGTCGACGACCGTTTTTACTCCCAGGCCTTGCGCAAGCCACTGGAGGCGGAAGTATTAGCAGATGCGATTTCCGACGTAACCGACGTTTTTGATCCATACGGCGACGAGCCACTCGGGACACGGGCCGTATCGCTTTTTGATCCAGCGACGCCGGCCGCTTCGCTCGACATTTTAGGGCGCCGTTCGCGTGAAGCGTCCTGCGACGGCATTGCGACAAGCGGCGGCGGCTTGCCGGCCAGACTGCACCAACTCAACGGCGAACTAGTCAACCGAAAAATCGCTTCCGAGGATGGCTGTGTTCACCATCACATCACGTCTGGTTCGTCGAATCGGGCGGTCATCGAGGACTTCTATTTGCGCGCGCTCAGCCGCTGGCCGATCGAGATCGAACTCAACTATTGGGAGACACAGCTGGACGGCTTCGACGGCCGTGAACGGAAGCTTCGGATTGAGGATTTTGTCTGGAGTCTGCTCAACGGTGACGAGTTCACGACGAATCACTGAGTACGGGAGAAGGAATTGGCGAACACATTCTCAATTTGCACACGTTGCGATGGCGTTAGCCGCCGGGAGATGCTGCGCGTGGGCGGACTGTTGGGGCTTGGATTGTGGACGTCCGACTGGCTGCGAATGCGCGCGATCGCGGATGATGCAGCGCAATCGCGCGCCAAGTCATGCATCCTGTTGTGGCTCGATGGCGGCCCCAGCCACTTGGAGACGTTTGATCTGAAGCCGGACGCACCCAGCGAAGTGCGCGGGCCATTCCGGCCGATCGCCACCAACGTTCCCGGCATTCGGATTTGCGAGTTGATGCCGCGCACGGCGCAGCTCACCGACAAGCTGGCGATTATCCGCTCGATGACCTCGCCGCTTGGCGAGCACGGCCTTGCGAACCATTACCTTCTCACTGGCTACCAGCCGACGCCGGCACTGGAGTACCCGAGCTATGGCGCGGTGGTGGCCCACGAGCGAGGTGGCACGCCGACGCTGCCACCCTATGTCGCTGTGCCGGAATATAAGTCGACGTCCGGCGCCGGTTACCTGGGCCGCGAATGGGAACCATTTGCCACAGGCGGCAACCCGGCGAAGCCTGACTTTCGGGTGCGGGACTTGGATTTTTATCCGGAGGTGACGGTCGAGCGTATGGATCGCCGGCGGACGTACTTGAAACAACTGGATCGCTTCGAGCGGCGAGTCGCCGACGCTCCGCCGCCCGGCGGCTCCTCGTTCGAACAAGCCTACCGCTTGGTGACCTCGCCCGAGTCGAAGCAGGCGTTCGACTTGACCGCGGAGCCGCCTCAAGTGCGCGCCAGGTATGGCTCGCAAACCTTTGGGCAAAGCTGCTTGTTGGCGCGGAGGCTTGTCGAGCGCGGCGTGCCCTTCGTTAGCGTGCAAAACACCGGTTGGGACACGCACGACGGTTTGATCACGCGGCTCAAGGAGGGCTACGCGGGCGCTAAAATTGGCGTGGGGTTGATTCCGACCTTTGACCAGGCCTTTGCCGCGCTCATCGCCGACTTGAGCGAGCGCGGCATGCTTGACGACACGCTCGTCATTGCGATGGGTGAATTCGGCCGCACGCCGAAGCTAAACACGGCCGGCGGGCGCGACCACTGGCCGCGCGTGTTCAGTGTTGTGCTGGCCGGGGGCGGCGTATCCGCCGGGCAGGTCATTGGCGAAAGCGATCGCTTCGGTGAAAGTCCCAACGATCGCCCAGTGACGCCGAACGATTTGGCAAGAACGATTTACACGCTGCTTGGCGTCGACCCGGAGCGAGAGCTTCACACGGCCGACGGCCGCCCGGTGCGAATCAATCAAGGGGGCGAGGTCATTCGGGAGCTGCTTACGTGAAATCATGGCCGAAACGCATACGGTTTGCGGCGTCGTGCATAGCGCTCGCCGGCGTTTGGTGCCTGGTCGCGCTGGCTCAGGTTACGGCATCAACCCTATCGCCGATTACGGCAATTGCCGTGACGCCCGACAAAGCCGCGGTCGTCGTCGCCTCGCAGGCCGGAGTCGAAGTGCGATCCTGGCCGTCGCTGGCGCGCGTGGCGATGCTGCCGACGGAGATGGCGAACGTTCACGACCTGGCATTTTCGCCCGACGGCAAGATTTTGGCCGTTGTAGGCGGGCATCCGGCCGTCGAAGGCGGCGTCGAATTGTATCGCTGGCCAGAGCAAGATTTGCTCCGCCGCGTCAGCCCGCATGATGATGTTGTTTACGCTGTTGCCTGGCGACAGGACGGGCAGGAGCTCGCGTTGGCCGGCGGCGATAATCGAGTGAGTGTCGTCGCCATATCGATTGAACGGGCGTCGCACTATCTTGAGGGCCACTCGCGGGCCGTCTTGGCCGTGGCATATCTGCCAAAGGACAACGGACTGCTCTCGGGCGGTGTCGACCAGTCGATTCGTTTGTGGGATGTCACCGCGACGACGACCAAGCGAACGCTCGTCAACCACACGCGCGCCGTCACAGATTTGAAGGTGCGCCCGAGCAGCGATTCTCAAACGATTCCAATCGTGGCGTCCTCTGGCGAGGACCGCACCGTCCGATTTTGGCAGCCAACGATCGGCCGGCTGGTGCGTTTTGCCCGTCTGGAGAGCCCTGCGCTCGAGCTGGCGTGGAATCATGACGGACAAATCTTGTGGGCGGCCTGTCGGGACGGCCGCGTACGCGCCGTCAATCCGGAAAACGCCGCTGTCGTGAGCGATTTGCCGGCGGTCGACGGTGTAGCGTACGCCGTGGCGATCTCGCCGGACGAGAAACTTCTGGTTGCGGGCAGCAACGGCCAATTGCGTCGCGTCGTGATTCATACGCAATGAAAAGGGGCGGCCATGAAATCGTCTTCTTCCGGCACCATTTGCGTTCGACGGAATTGGATGCCCATCTTGAGCACGGAATCGAGCCTTTTCGCGGGACGACAGCGCTAAGGATTGAGCCGCAAGGAGGTGCACCTCGCCGCGCTGTCGGCGACGGCGTTGATAAATACTGGAATTCGGCGTCATTTGATGAAGCCGAGCAGGTCGAATTTGACTTTTCGCTGCAAACACGCCTCGTGCAGAACCGATTCCCCCGCGTCGCCGCAGACCTTGTCTCTTGACTTTGGACTCGCGATAAGGCTCAATCAATGAAGAATTTGAAGCCTTTCGGACCTTCGTCTGGAGACCCATCCCATGGCACGCGGCACACGAACGACACGGCGAGAATTTCTGCGCAAGACGACGGCTGCGTCCGCGGCGGCGGTTGCGGCACCGTATTTCGTGCCCGCGCACGTGCTGGGCGGAGCGGCCGCGCCCGCGCCGAGCGATAAACTTGGCATCGGCGTGATCGGCACGGGGGGCATGGGGCAAGGACACGTGGGCTGGATCCTCGGCCAGGGCGACCTCGTGCTGCGGGCCGTGTGCGACGTCGACAAGGGCCACCTGCAGCAGGCGCTCGGCGCGGCCAAATCGAGCGAAAGCTCGAAGGACTGCGCCAGCTATTCGGATTTCCGCGAGCTGCTTGCCCAGCCGGGCATCGACGCCGTGTGGGTCGTGACGCCCGATCATTGGCACGCTCTCATTTCGATCGCCGCCGCAAAGGCCGGCAAGGATATCTACTGCCAGAAGCCGCTGGCGAACTCGATCGGTGAGGGCAGGGCGATGGTGAATGCTGCCAAGCAACACGGCCGCGTATTGCAATGCGGCAGCCAGGAGCGATCCACGCCGTCGGTCCGCTACGCCTGCGAGCTGGTGCGCAGCGGCAAGCTGGGCGAGATCAAGACGATCCAAGTTCATCTGCCGTGCGATGACAGCCATCACAACGTGGCCCGCACGCGGCAAGGCAAGCTCGTTCCCGCCGAAGTGCCTCAAGAATTGGATTACGACTTCTGGTTGGGCCACACCGAAAAAGTTCCTTACGCGGAAAACCGCTGCCACTTCTGGTGGCGCTTCAACTCGCGCTATGGCGCCGGCGAAATGACCGACCGCGGCGCGCATGTGATCGACATCGCCCAGCT
>DATFGJ010000400.1:0-5708 GCA_035249585.1 Lacipirellulaceae bacterium | reverse complement strand
TACTTGTGCTGTCGAGCATGTAGATCGCGTAATCGGTTACACCCTCGACAAGAAGCCGGAATCGTCGCTCAGTGTCTTCCAGCTTCATCACACTCGCGGTCAGCTTCTTCGCGCGTTTCTCTGCACGTTGCGCGAGCGATTTGTTTGCATCCTGTAACTCCGCCTCTGCTTGGCGCCGCGCTTCAATTTCTCTCTGATTGGCGCTGTGGAGACGGACATTGTCGATCGCCACTGCGGCGTGGGCTGCCAGTGCGCTGACGATCCGCTCGGCGCGTTCCGTGAAAACGCGCGGCTGGGGATGCCCGAAAAATAGTCCTCCCACGACCTCGCCCGATCGCGATACCACCGAAACTGCGAGGTAACTGCGAACCGGAAGGTGGCCCTCGGGCATACCGTCGTACGGAATGTTCTTTCCGTACCGAGGGTCTTTCAAAATATCATCGGAGCGCACCGGGGCTCGCCCGCGAAATGTCGGCTCAAAGAGCGCGGTATTCCGCGGCGTGAGGAACTTCGAGAAAGCCTCCCTCGAAGCCCCCGAGAGCGTATAAAGCGCATAGCCGTCGCCATCCTCCTTGGTGGCGTTAAAGAAAAATGCCCCGAATTGCGCGTGACTCAATTCAACGCCAGCGTCGGTGACGACCTGAACGAGGCGTTGCAGATCCTGTTCTGCCGAAACCGCCAGCGCCGTCTGGTTCAAGACCTCCAATGTATGCGCTTCGTGGCGGGCCTCCAGGACACGCGCTTCCAGGATCTCGTTGAGGGCGAGCAGGCGAGCTTCGAGTGTTTTGCGGTCCGTTATCTCGTAAAACGCGCCTCTCAGCAGACGGTGAACGTCAGTGCCGCCGGAGCCGACTTGTCCCCTTCCTGCGATCCAATGTAGCGACCGGTCTGGGTGGCGCACGCGAAATTCGACTTGGAACGTGCCATCCGTTTCTGCGGTTTCAACTGCGCCGATTATTTTGGAAACGTCGTCACCAAAGATGGATATACCCCAATCCTCGAGTCGCGATGAAGGCTGGGCGCCAAAGAGGAGCGTGGCCTGCCGGGTCCAGCTCCATTCCTTTGTTTCGAGGTCCACCTCAAAGGTGGCGATGCCGCTGGCCGCTTCACCTCGTCTTAGGCGCTCCTCAGAGTCAGGAACCTGCTCTCGGCGATTGGACGTGTTTGAAAGATTGTCGCTCATGCAATGTCGCGCTTGCTATCCACGCAGAATGGCTTTCGCCTCAGACATTGCACGCAGCTTGCCGAGGGCAATGTGTCTTGGAAGGTGATTAAAGCCGCACGAACTCGTGACGAGGGTTTGTTCAGGCGCCAGCCATTTATTCTGCTTGATGCGCGCCGCAACCTGCTCACCGGTTTCAACATTCGGCGCTTGGACATCGGCTCCAACTTCGAGTTGCTTATTGCCGAGGATTCCCTCGTAGTGATACGTCATGTCGTGTTCGATCAAGAGGGCGTCGCAATCGATTTTACAAACGAGGTCGGCTTTGTAACGACCAGTATCAAAATACCGGTGTCCAATTTGACCATCGTAGTCTGGTCCAACCGCATAGTTTCCTTGGCAGATATGTACGAGAACGTGCACATCCTCAGGCAGTCCATCAATCACCATGTTTATGACATCGACTGCCGTTTTGACCTCGTCTTCAGCCGAAGCTGAGAAATATGGCTCATCCAACTGAATGTGTTTGCAGCCCGCCTGGGCCAAGCGTCTGAAATTCTGGTGAAGGAGTTTGCCGAAGTCTTCCATCATCTTGCCGGTATCGTCGTAATACTCGTCGTACGCGACTGCTGCCAGCAGATGAGGCCCTGTCATGGTGATCTTCACCGGCAGCCGGGCGAAAGCTGAAACCGTATTGAACTCATCGACCAACCCAAGGTCCACTGTGTCGACAATGGGGCCTCTGCAGATTGCAGCGGGGTGAAAGACATGAGGATCATGCGGCGTGATAGGCTTCGGCTTCGTCTCGCCCTGAAACGAAGGAATTTTTTGCCAGAAGTAGTTAAGCATGGCATTCGGCGGTGAGTGACGGTTGTGTGTCCGTCGGTGCATCTCGCCCCCCGTGATCACGTCGATGCCAGCGATCTCCTGCTCCAGGATGGCAGCTTGGGTCGCGCGGAGTTGGGCGTCAGCGAAATCGGCCGGGGTGAGCTGGCCCGAGCTGACAAGCCGATCCATAGCCTCGTACCAGCGCGGCACGCTGTGTGCTCCAACGACTGTAGTCGTATATCTATCGTATGTCGGCACAGCGCTGACCCCTGGCGAAGACGGCATCATACGGAGTAGCTAGAGCGGCGGTGAGCTACAGGGTGTTAATACTTGCAGCCTGCGCTGCCAGTCCCCATTGCAGCGAGTCCCGTCTATGCCGTCAATGAAACCGGCAATGCCGGAAATTGTTCCGACCACTTAGGCAGTTTATAATTGTGTACGGGCGGTTTCAGTTGCGAATAGCTCGAGAGCGTCCCGCTGGCGTCTGGCTCTTGAAGTCCACACGATGCAGGGAAGGTGTGAAAGACATCGACGGTGAGCTCTTCAGCCGTTTCCCGGTTGGCCTTAATTCGCATGATCAACGTGAAGACGATGCGATGGGCCCTCTCATATTGCCGTGATTCTTTTGCAAATTCCCCGCAGGTTAAACACGATCGCCGATGGAAGGTAGTTGCAACGTGCCTCAGCATGCTTCCTTCGTTTGGCTGTGTCCTCTGACATTCCATTTGCCGACCAAGCGCTTGCCCTCCCACAACTCGGCCGAACTGTACTGCGATGCGGATAGCAGTTCGTCGACCTTAAGCGCGGCCGCGCTGTCGCCCACGCACTCGATCTGTTCGTAGGTGCGGATGCGGTCGTCCGCATCGGTGAAGTAGCAACGATAGGTCTTGTTGGTCATTGTCGTTCTCCGCACGCCGTCCCCGCCGGCGGTTTCCAACACATCATGCGCGCAGTTCCCCCGGCATCCGCAGGACGCAGGACAATCCAAGCGCGTCGTGCTCAAATCCCACTCCGGCGCCGAGTTCCGCGGCCAGCGACCGCACAATCCGCAGCCCCAGTGAGTCGGTCTTCATCGGATCCATCCCCTCCGGCAGGCCCACCCCATCGTCTGCCACTTCCACGGTGATGGTCCCGTCGGAACGTTGCTCACATCCCACCCTAATTTCGCCCGCCACCCCGGTCGGGTGGGCGTATTTGACTGCGTTCGTCACCAGCTCCACCACGATGAGGCCGAGCGACAGCGCGCGCTCCGGCGGCACGAAGCAGCGCGGGTCGCAGGCGAACCGCAGCCGAATGTCGTGATCGTCGGACAGCCCCGCTACGATGGCGGCCGAGATGTCCAGCAGGTACTCACCAAGGCTGAGGCGGGCTTCCGCCGGGTTCTCCGCCAGGAGACGGTGGAGGCGCGCGACTGCGTCCACCCGCCTGCCGAGTTCAGCCAGGATGGTCTGGACTTCGTCGCGATCGATCGGGTTGGAACGGCCGATTAGGCTCGAAGCCTGGTCCCGAATCAGGCCGGCCACCATGGACAAGTTATCTGCGATGCGACGATCCGGTCCCGCCGCCGAGTCGGGCCGAGAAAAGACCAATGTCGGTCGCAGCGCCATGGTTCGCTCCCACGAAGTGACAGGAGAAGCAAGTCGATATCATCGCACTATCTCCGACGAAATCAACAAATACTTCGAAATTATTAATGTACGCTTCCGAACAGCGCCTTATTGTCTAACGAATACTATTTGTCTTCTTGTTATTATTTAACTGTTGAGCCGCAACATACGTCGCCAGCGATAAGGTTGGTGCAAAAAGTGAGTAAAAACAGCTTTGCTCTGTGTTGACGTCTTATGAGGCATTACCACATAATTCGTCGGTTGTTGTAGAGGAGGGTGTCATGGCAGCGCTCAATCGCGGTGAACGCCTACAGATCATGCTGGCTGACGACGAATTGAAGGCGGTCGATGACTGGCGGTTTAGGACCAGAATGCCGAGCCGCGCAGCCGCCGTGCGAGAATTGCTGAAACGGGGCCTTGCTGCGGAAGGTTTCGACCTCGCCAACCGGACGACCAAGTCGAAGGATTTCGGCGTGGTCAGCGAGAAGCCAGCGGGTGGCAGGATCGGGAACCGAGCTGGCAAGTCGAACGGCCGCGAAGGCACCGGCAAATAGCAGCATTGGTCGCTGGGTTTGGCAAGCGCACCAAGGTCTCTCCCACCAAACCGACGTGCGCTCGATTCCCATGGAGAGTCGAGGCGCCGGCATCAGCTTTGCTTCCCTCTGGGGGGGGCCGCCTTGGACTAGCGAACGAAACGCGCTACCTACAGCGATGTGTCCGACGGCCAGGGTCAGGTTGGCCATCACGGCATGGCTGATCGGGGTCAGGCTCGGCAATTTGAGGATCTAAGGCGTCGGTCCGCTGTCGCCTCCGACAGCAGACATTTTAGGTCGTCGCCAGTTTGGCTGGAAGGTGCCACAAGCAGAGTAGGTACCTAGGATCGATCCGAAGGATGGTGTGGATGCTCAGGGAATCGTCTGAGACGGCGTCTCCGACGCCTTATGATACATCCAGATCGGCACCATGCCGTGGCGGCCGCGCAGTGGCGTGGCTTCGCCTTGAATCAGCCCGGCGAGAGCTGTTTCTCCTCCCTCCCGTTGTACCGCGGCAACAAGATCCTCGCTCACGACCAAATCGAAACCGAGTCGGCGCGTCAGCGCTTCGAGCCGCGCCGCAACGTTGACGGTGTCGCCGATCACCGTGAACTCAAGCCGCCTTTCATTACCGATATTGCCAAGCACGACCGGCCCGTAGTGCAGACCGACGCAGAAGCGGAGCGGGTCTTCGCCATGCCCCATACGCTCGCGGTTCCATCCCTCAAGTGAACCCAGGGCGTCCCGTGCACAACGGAGCGCCCGTGTCGCATCATCAGCGCCGGCTCTCGGTGTCCCGAAGGTGGCCATCAACGAGTCGCCGATGTACTTGTCGATCGTACCGCCATGGGCAAAGACTTTGCCCCCAAGCCACTCGAAATGAGAGCGCAAGAGATTAATGACATGCTCAGGTGACGCGCGCTCGGCATAAGTGCTGAAGCCAACAATGTCGGCGAAGAGAACGGCAACGTTCTGCTGGCGCACCGGCCCTAGCGGCTCGTCGAGCCGTGCAAGCTCGTCGACGACATTCGGAGAGAAATACCGGGCTAGGTTGCCCCTTTCTCTCTCGGTCGACGCCTGACGCCGGACGAGACGGCGAGCCCGTTCGACGCCAAGCGCTAGAATCCCCGTCACAATGATGAACAGAACCAGCTGGTTCAGCCACCCTGTCGCGTCAAAGAAGGCGGGATCCAGGTAGTCGAGATAGCGACTGCGAAAGATACGGTCGGCGGGCGAAACCGTGGTGTCGGCCACTGCGTTGATATTGGTCTTGGGGTGCGTCCGCCAGACGATCCAGAACACGCCGGCAGCCCATGTCGAAGCAAGTATGGCGCCATAGGCCAGAACATAGCGCGTCGACAGGCTAAGGACCGTGAAGGCGAGAAAGACATAAAAATACAGAAAGCCGTATCCACGCAGCTCAAGCGGCGTCGCCAAGAAGCCGAATGCCACATGCGGCACGATGAGCGTCATGGTCAGCAGAACCCCGTCTATTGCGGCGAAGGCGTATTTGTGCCACGGCCGGTCATGTCTGCTGCGCCCAACCAAATCCTGAATCGCAGCGGAGAGGATGAAGAC